>JAHDGN010000085.1 GCA_020627645.1 Akkermansiaceae bacterium | reverse complement strand
TCAACCACCCATAGCCCTTTTCGTCACCACAAGCCCCTCACTGAGATGGCGACCACCAATCGTTGAGTTTGTTGAGAAGTAGAGTCTTTTTTTCAACTTCCACCTCCGATCGGTCTTTTTTTTCAGCCACGTCCTTACGAACATGAAAAAGCTCCATTTTGTGACCTTCCTCCCAAGCAATCAATTTCCAATCTCCCGAGACAACATATCTTGACTCAAGGTTACCATGACGATCATCGAGTGTCTTGATATCGTGGTGAGCATCATACCCAAAGATCGCATTCCTCTTTTTAAGCTCCTCCACCTCCCTCAAATCAATTCCTTTCATCTCTTTTGGAACCTTAACACCACAAAGATTTAGGACTGTTGGAGCGATGTCTAGAGAAGACACAAGAGTCTCCTCATCCATCCTTGCCTCCACTTTTTCAGGCCACCGCACCATAATCGGTGTACGAATCCCTCCCTCATATGGTGATTGCTTGGACCCCTCATCATAATGTTTTCCTTCTTTGCTCTGAATCCATCCATTGTCAGTCACATAAATAATCACCGTGTCTTTGCTCAATCCACGCTGATCTAATTCATCCAGCAATTCCCCACACGTCTGATCAAACCACTCAACCATGGCGTAATATCTAGCCACAAACCGGTTGGTCTCTTTCTTCAAATACTTATCAAACAATTCCTTGGGGGGAGTATGAGGAGTATGCGGAAGAAATGGAGCATGCCAGATGAAAAATGGCTTCTTATCACTCGCTGCCTCGTCCAAAAAATTCTTGATCGGCTCAATTCCCTTCCGCGAAATTTTCAACCCAGCATCCCCGTGGCGCCCTCCCCGCTCAGGATCCCCATGGGTCATCGTATGCGTAAATCCAAACCTCTTGGGGTCTCCCTCCCACCACTTCCCGGTTTGTAGCGTCAGATAACCCGCATCTTTGAGCAACCCGGCTAATCCGGCATGTTTTTCAAAAGCCTGATAAATCTGTTCATGCTTCCCCTTCCAATCCGGGTGCCTTCTGGGCCGTGGCTTCAATCGCTTCCCTCCCGGTATTTCCAAATCATTTCCCGTGATACCGTGCTCCGGAGTTGCCAATCCGGTAAACATTGAAGCCAGCGAAGGACGGCAAAGCGGACTCGTCACATACCCTCGAGTATAAGTTAAAGACTCTTTCGCGAGACGATCCAACCTCGGCGTCTCGATCACCTCATGCCCCATGAACGAATAGTCATTCCAGGCCTGATCATCAGAAATAATCAAAAGCACGTTCTGCTTTCCTGACAATGAACCTAGCGTAGCCAAAAAACAAAAAATCGCCGGTAAAGTTCTCATTTGATCCACCACGTAGAAAATCCTTCATGCAATGAAAACTCAAAACTCGGATTTTCAAACAGTCATGCTTTCAATTTCTTTTATTTTAGATATCTTAATAATCTTGTGCCGAGACTAGCCCCAAAAAAACCTCGCAAACACTCCTCTCGGCAAAAGAGGAAGTCCTCGCTTGGAGAAAAACTGGTCGGCATTCATCAAAGAGCAAGCAAGCGAGCCAACCTTAAAAGCAAACGGCGACGGTCCGAAATGACCAGAAAAGCGGCGATTGCAGGAACCAGCAGCTACCATGATATCGAGGAACCTCCGCTCTCACTCCTTAGAGCAATCATACATTGGGCTCTGGCAATGATGCTCGCTCCACTGTGTTTGATTACCATGATGACTCTTGTTCAACATGGTAACGAAGAGCGGATTCTTTCCGGAATTTGGTCTTCAACTAAATTCATCTGCTTCCTCTTCGGAGTATGCTCCATGACCAGCTTCTTCGTGACAGGAATCGGCAACAGTAAGCTCCTCTACCTCTATGTTCTGGGGCACGAAATGACCCATGCGATGTTTGTCTATCTATGCGGAGGGCGCATTAGCGACATTCATGTTAGCTCATCAGGAGGATACATCATGACCAATAAATCGAATATTCTCATCGCGCTCTCACCCTACTTTATCCCATTTTGGGCCGCAGTATTAATTTCCGTCTACAGCCTCGCATCCTTATTCGGCCCAATCCCCGCCGGGGACCTCATCCTACTGAGTCTTCTAGGATTCACATGGACATTCCACCTCATCTGGACTCTCTGGATGATTCCAAAAGACCAACCCGATCTAAAGGAACACGGCACCTTTTTCTCTCTGATGGTCATCATTTTAGCAAACCTCGGCGTCATCAGCTTGATGCTCTGTGCCACTTCTAAAGAAATCAAACTTTCCGCCTTCATCTTCAATTGGTGGAACAACTTCCTTGACCTCATAGACGCAGGAAAAGGCTTCCTTGCGTTCTAAATCTGTAAAAACAATAGAAAGGGTTATCAATAGGCTCTTCCTTTTTATTTGAGGAGCCCTTCAGCCGTCATTCTTACAAATTCCCCAGGCCCCCCTATGTAGCGAATCTTGTGCTCCTTATCCAGAACGTAGACCTGAGGCCAATTCTCAATTCGATATAACTTAGAAATCTTCTGAGACGCATCTGAATAATTTTTCCACGACACATTCCCCTCCGCAATATGTCTCCTCAAAGTAAGTGGGTTATCCATATTGATCCCTACCAACTCGATGCCTTTCTCCTGAAAATCTTTTTGGTAACTTCGAAATAACTCAAGGGTCTCATCGTGGGATGGCATCAATCCATGCCAAAATAATAAAACCGTCACTTTACCCAGATGATCACGCAAATTTGAAATCGTTTGATCAACTTCTATTCCACGAAAATCCGGAGAAACTGTCCCCAAGTTCAAATTCGTCATCCGAAAAATTTCATCCCGAGCAATGGCTTGAGTCGTCGACTTACCAACCGTTAGATCCGGAGCCTTGATCGCTATTTTCAGCTTTTCTTGCCTCGTTGCCATACCCGTCCCACCTTGCCCCAACCGTCGATAAAGAATCACCTGCCCCAAAGCAGCCGCCCCCTTGACAGCTGCATTTCCATTCACCTTTTCAATCGTCTCCAACAATTGAACAGATTTCGGGTCTTTCACATTCGTAATAGCGATACAATACGGCCCGACCTTCGAACTCTTGAGATGATGCTTCCGCACAGAATCTCGGATTAGAGCAGCTGGAGACCTTTTCTTGCGGCCTTTTGGAATTCGAATCGCATACTCAGTGGCATTCGATAAAAGCCACGCTGCAGGCTCCAAAGTCCAACTTTCAGACAAACTCCCCTTAATTTCTGCCCAAACAAGCCGTCCAGCCTTAGTTGGTTCCGGTTTTCTCAACCATGCTGCATTCATCGCGTCGTTCGTCTTCGCCGTCCGAACATCTTTCCTCCATTTCGCATCAGATAAATCATACTCACGCGAAATGCTCCGAGCTCGTTCTAGAGACCCAGCAAAACAATCAGAGCCCCAAAAAACGACCGTCATTACCAAAAGTGTCTTTATCATTACCTATATCTAACTTTTTAATGTTTCTCGCTCGGCAAGCAGTTGAGCCAACTCATCGTGATACTCGCGACCAACAATATACCCCACACAGCTTTCTGTGCCACACCGACATGGATGATCCTCAAAACAATCAAGTTCAAAGCCGTAATCAAACGTAATCTCCTCTCCAACATCAATATCACGCAAGGCCTGCAGAAAGATCCTCTTTCCATCCTGAACCGCCTCACTATTTGGCTCACAGGAATGGTTAATTAAACGCGCTGGATTCCACTCAACATTTCCATCCAAATCCCATCGCTTGGTCAAATTGAAAATATAAACCGCGGCCGCACCTGTTTTTTCATGCTCCTCATACTGAGCCCAAGCACGACGTTCACTCTCGTCCTTGTCAATCCGGTTACCCACATACTCAATAAAATACTCCTCTTTAGGAATCGAACGCACGGCATATACTCCCCGACCATGAATCTCCGAACCTCTAACCTCAACAAAATCACTCTTCCCTCGCTCAGTGAGCTTCGCAATCCGCTTCCTCTCCTTTTCTTCTTTCGTCAATTTCTTTTTAGACATCTTTCTTAAGGGCACCTCCGAAAACCTTCTTCTGGTTAGAAAAAGAATTCAAATTTTTCAAGATCAAGGAAGACACACAGCTTTTTGAGTAAGTTAAACTTGATTCGTGCGTCACAAAAACTTCAGAGAAGAGAAATTCAATTTCGGAAAACAGTCTTCCCGAAGCGAACTTAACGGCGCCTTTTTTTCTTAATCTCTTTAAAACTTTTTTCCGGAAAACCTATCTTTTTTTCGTCCTTCGGTAGGAAAGGAAATAACTTCCTCAACTCCAAAGAATTAATATTCGCCCCATCAATAAACGTCCACCTCTCCTTTGCTTTTGGGGCAATCGCAATCACAAACCCTTGCTTGCGATATTTTCTCAACTTAGAAGGCTCCACTGATTGATCCAAAATACGAAGATTTGCAACTGTTGGCACAAAGACCATCCACCGACGATAGCCACCTACCTTTTCTTTTTTCCCTCTCACCATTCTCTCTTCGACCCCAAAATCAACTTCAAACGCCTGTGTTGCCCTTTGCGTAATCGCAGCCTCATACGTCACTCCTTTCTTTCCTAAGCTCTGTAATTCCTTCAACAAATGAGCCTTCATCTTTTTGGTTCCACCTTTTCCTCGAGCCAAAACCTTAAGATAGTCAGGATTCATCGAATCAATGACCGCTTTGTAATCTCCCGCTACAGTCTCCTTGATCATCCGATCAACCGCAGCTTGAGCCCGTGCTTTTACCTCCAATGGAACAATCTGACGCTTAGGCAATTTAGCACCTTGACCCAATAATGGTGACACCATCAGAACGAACAATAGCCACAGTCTCATGTCAGATTGATGCACTCACCTTCTCGAATCGTCAAGACTACGGCTCGCACCATTTAGGAATGATTAAAGAATCATTCCTGACTTCACATTGCCTCCCCCCTTCGATACCTCTTTTCGCGATGGCAAAGAAAGCACTAGGAAAAGGGCTGGGCGCTCTAATCAAAGGGGCAGGAACAGACTCCAACCCCGATGCCAAAATTGTCCTTAAACCAGGAGAAAGCGTCATCACTCTTCCCATTGATCAAGTCATCCCATCTCCACTCCAACCCCGAAAAACTTTTTCAGAAGGATCACTGGACGAACTCAAACAGTCCATTTCCGAGCTCGGCATCATCCAACCACTCATCGTCCGCAAAGTTGACGGAAAAATGGAGCTCATTGCGGGCGAACGCCGATGGCGAGCTTCTCAAATGCTTGGCCTCACCGAAGTCCCAGTCATCGAGCGCCCGTCCACCGACCAGGAGGTCCTGGAGATGGCTCTCATCGAGAACCTTCAGCGACAAGACCTTAATGCGATCGAAGAAGCGGCTGGCTACGTCAGACTCGCCAAGGACTTCGGACTCAAACAAGACCTGATCGCTCAAAGAGTCGGAAAATCCCGCGCGTCCGTCGCAAACTCGATGCGACTCCTCGATCTCCAAACCCCAATCCAAAAGCATGTCGCTGACGGTTACCTGACCGTTGGACACGCCAAGGCCATCCTCGGCATCAAGAACCCTGAAGATCAACTCACGGTAGCCGACCAAATCCTTCGTCGCAACATGACCGTTCGTGCTGCCGAAAAGTTCGTCAAAGACTTCAACAAAAACACCTCATCCTCCGCCAACAAATCAAAAGCTTCACAAACCGACCCACACCTCACCAACATTCAGAATCTTCTCCGCGATCACTTTGCCACCCACATTACCCTCCACCACACAGAAAAAAAAGGGAAGATTGAGATCGAATACTACGGCAACGACGATCTTGGCAGACTCTTGGACCTCCTCGGAATCAAGCTGGATTAGTAATACCATTTCTAGCTTCAGAAGAGCCGAGGGGATTTTCCTGAAATTCAAGGCGTGATGCGGGCGTGTTGCCTGCACCACAGCCAAGGCAAAACGCTGAATTTCGGGAAAATTCACCGGAACTCGTCGGACAAGGCGACGCCTGTGTCTTGAAAATTGATCAATACCTAACCTGCCAGATTTTTTTGGATAAGTTTACTTTCTAGGCAGCTGCTTCTCTCGCACCTTCTCTCTCTGCTTAAACAAAGGGATAATCTTCTCTTCAACAAAATCAAAACCCGCTTGCAAACCTTTCTCTCGATAAATCCTTCCAATTTCAGCCTCAACCGAGGTCGGGTTACCTAACTGCCTCAAAAAATCATTCGATGTCGCCCTCACAAAGGCCTCACCATCAATCTTCCCGCGCTCACGCAACATCCATTCTCGCACGTACAGGGCCAAAACAGCATCTCCCACCCAAGCCTCCTCTCGCTCCCTCTCAATCTCCTTTGATTTAATCGATTGTTTCATTTCCCTCCTTCTCCAAATCCGCCTTATGCTTTTCGACCATGACTAACTTTCTCACCTTCTGAGCTTCTAAACGCTTCCGATCCACCTCCTGACGCATTTTTATCTCCGCTTCCAACTTCTTCCTCATTTCCGCTTCCATACGTCTTCTCTCCGTCTCTTGCCGCTTCAACTCGACCCGCTCCTGCTCCAAGCGATTTTTCTTCTCAGCACTTCTTAAATCATTCTCCATCGCCCGATTCCAATATCCACTATCCAACTCAATATAGACGCTCGAATACGGCAACGAAGTTCGCGTCTTGACGACCAAAACCGCAAACTTCGCAGCATCACTACTCGCCAAAACCCTCAAATTCCTCTCCCCCAATTCCTTAACCTCACGCCGACCCAAAACTCGCTTGAGCTCACGACGATAGTGATCCACCCCTGGAGCCCGATCATTTTTCACAAAATTTAACTCACTCGCCGTGTTGAACGACGGGACCAAACTTTCAGACGTCGCCAACTGCTTAATCACAAAATCCACCACCTCTGGAATTTCCCCGTCAACTGCAACCGTCCTCACCCCACGCTTCGACAACACCGGATATGAAGCTTCCGCCACCACGATCCAATTTTGAACGCCCAAACGATTCACTTCCCCACTCAACTGAGCAGCCCACAACGGAGCCTCCACAGGTTCTGGGCGAATGCTATTGGAACAGCTGCAAAACATTACAACCGGCAGCAAAAGACAAGCCAACGTCCTCATGACAGTATTACTTCTAACACACAACGGCAGCTCCGAAAACCAGCTTTTCAGCAGAAAATTGGAACCACTCTCGCAAAGGCATCTCTAGAAAACTAAATTTCTAGAAAATTCAACATCTCACATCAATTTCGCACCTGCTTCCGCCAAATCGCTTCTCTCACCTCGACTCAAGGTCACATGCGCCGCAAATTCCTGCCCCTTCATCCGTTGTCGCGTAAATACCAAGCCATTGCTCCGACTATCCACATACGGATGATCAATCTGAGCGGGATCACCAACCATCACCAACTTCGACCCCTTAGACATCCGAGTCACCACCGTTTTCGCTTCCTGCGGAGTCAACTGCTGAGCTTCATCCAAAATAAAGAAACGATTCGGTATCGATCTCCCCCGAATATAAGCCAAAGCCTCCACCTCAATCACCCCCTGATTCACTAAATCATCGTATGGTTTCTGATGCCCATCGACACCTTCCCCCTGCTTCCTCTTACGCTTCGGACCCTGGGGCGATTGCGGACTCATCAACAATTCCAATGCATCATAAATCGGCTGCAACCAAGGCCTCATCTTCTCTTCCAAGGTTCCCGGCAAATACCCCATCTGCTCACCCATTGCCACCACTGGACGACTCACCGTCAAACCATTGAAATCCCTTGCAAAAACACCATGCAAACCAGCCGCCATCGCCACCAAGGTCTTACCCGTTCCAGCCTGCCCAAAACAGGTCACCAAGGAAATATCGGGGTTCAACAACGCATCAATAAAACACTTTTGCCCCAAATTAAGCGGCTTCAAATGATTCCCATCCGGAATTCTCAAAGCTTCCGGAACCGCCAACCGCACGAGCTTACCATCCCCATCAAGCCTCGCTGGAATCGTTTGTTTCTCACCAGCTTCTAACAAGACATACTGGTTCACGTGTAAGGATGCGATCCTCTCCTCTTCCAACTCAATTTCCCCCGAACTCGCAAACCTTTGCAACTCAGTCGGATCCATCGCAAGCCTAAGCATCTCATTCCGAGAAACTTCCTGAGGCTCAACCTTATCGTTCAAGTAGTCTTCGCAATCGATGCCCACCGCCCGAGCCTTCAATTGCATATTCAAATCCTTAGTCACCAAGACAACCGGCGGATTCACGTGCTCACGTAAAAGCAGTGTGCACGCTAAAATCCGATGATCAACCCTCTCTCGATCTGGAAAAATTCGATGAAATTTTCTGAGCTCCCGACTACTGCGTTCACAGAGGTTTGGATCATAAATCACCAAACGAACGGTACCTCCACCCTGGGTTGGCACCCCAGTCGTCACCCGTCCCTCTGCTCCAAAAATTTCAGTCAACTTTCTGTGAACCCGCCTCGCATTAGCACCCCTCTCAGACTGTTCACCTTTAAACCGATCCAACTCAGACAACACATCCGCCGGAATACACAAATGATTATCCTCAAATCGATTCAAACAACCTGGCTCATGTAACAGCACATTTGTATCTAAGACATAGTGCTTCCCCTCTTCTCCAGGGGATTTCAGTCCAAAATTTTCCAGCTGATCAGCCGTTAAAATCGTATCAATTTTTTCCTCCGAAGTAGGAGCAACAACATTCAAAGCAGATTGAGCGTCTGCCGGCGCTTCGACAATGTCCATTGGGGAACAAATATTTTCCGACGGAGATACAAAAAAACCGCACCAGAAGCCGTCTTTCTTCAGGTGCGGTTATAGAAAAATGAAATAACATTTAGTTGTCTTAAATATCACCTATCCGGGGTAAAAATCAACGTAATTCCGAAAGAATTTTCTTCATCGCCACTCGATCAAGCTTACCCAAACTAGTCCTCGGTAATGACTCCATAAAACTCCACCCACCAACTCTTTCAACACCCGGCCTTGTCTGATTCAAATCTGTAACCAACTCCTCTCCTTGTGTCGCAAACAAATACAGCTCATACCCACGTCTTGCATGCTCGATGGCAACCACCGCCACCTCCCCTCCAATTCTCTCCACCCACCAGTTCTCCAACTCCTCTAAATCTACCAACTTCCCCAATACCTTCACCCTTCGATCACTTCTACCCAGCACCTTCACACAACCATTCTCGACCTCCCCAAAATCACTTGTGACCAACCATCCATCCACTTTAGGGTCTTCCACCACAAATTCCTCACGATCTCGTCGAATCACTGCCGTCAAAAGCCCCCCACCCTTCAAAGCCAAACACCCATCAGCCACCTTTGCCTCCCATCCTGGCAACAACGGCAATCCATCTCCCGTAGCAACCTGCGAACTCGTCTCCGTCATCCCATAACTCGGAACCACAGGCCAACCCAACTCACGGACCTGCCCCAACATTTCATCCTCTACTTTTCCTCCTCCCACCACCACCACCCTAACAGAACCAACACCTTTTACTCCTCCTCGAACCAAATCATACACTTGTGTCGGCACTAAAGAGCTCACCGTGACTCCAACCTCACCACACCAGCTCGCAAAATCACGCGGCTCCCACTTCCCTTCAAACCTTCGTAACTTCGCACCCGAAACTCGAGCCCTAGTCACTAACCCAAAACCTCCCACATGCTCCTCAGGCAAAGCCAATCCTAAGACATCCTCAGACGTAATATTCAGAGCCTCCACCACCACCCGGGCCGACCACTCTAATGCCTCATCAGAAATCGCGACCCACTTCTCCACCCCACTGCTCCCCGACGTCTTAAAAAATCGATGACCTTTCCACTCCTCGCTCCCACCAGCCCATGCCAAAAACTCATCCACAAAACTCATCATTACCAAATCACCCTAAACTCCGATGCCCCTTCTTCTCGTTAACAGCCGCACACTCCGGACACTTTGAAATCCTCACTAAACTCTTCTCTTCGTACCTTCTCCCACACAAATGACATTTCCGACTCCGCTCTCTCAACTGCCCAACCTCGCGCCGCCTGCGAACACCCTCCCACAACCAATCCCAAAAAACCCACACAAAAACAACCCCCACTCCAATAAGGATCACCTCGTCCACTCTCACTCTCCCACCTCCTTCACATCACAGCCCACAACCGCACGCACCCGACACCATCTCACCCCCAGACCTCCTGCATTCGAATCAAAAACCAAACCCTCACACATCCTGACGATCTCCTCCGTTCGCGCCTCACCCCTTCTCTCCCAACATTCGCCAAACTCAACCTCACCCCGACCGTTGACCGCAACCAACACCTCCCAATCCTCCCCCTCACTCAAGCCCACTCCATCCACCTCCCACTTCTGTTTACCCCTCAACAAGCCCCCATCCCCATCAACCAAACTCAACCTCACCCACCAAGTCACAGCTCCCCTCTCAGCCAAATCCTCCTCAAAAATCTCAACATCCGGCAAAACCCCTACCCCCAACCCAGGCAAACTGAGTAAACTCCCCACCTCTTCTCTCAAAACCATCTCACGAAGTGTCGGCTCATAGACTCG
>JAHDGN010000084.1 GCA_020627645.1 Akkermansiaceae bacterium | reverse complement strand
AAAAACAATTGGGTTATTGACTTCAATAATGGCCTGGTAAATGTTGTCGAGATGTCTCAAGCGAATGGGAAAGATGTTACGCTTGTTGACATGTATACGCCGATCAATGCTGACACTGAAAATTTAATGAACGATCTGCTTCATACTAATACTGCGGGAAATGACGTGCTTGCTCAACAATGGTTCAATGCTCTCGACGCAAGGTTCTCGCCGATTCCAGAACCAAGCGGACCGACTTTCCTGATTTTCGCTCTTCTACTTCAAATATTCCAACGAAAAAGAAACTAAACAAAATGAAAAAGTACATAAGAACAACAATACTAATTCCGGGGATTGCGAGCCCTCTCATCGCCGCTAATGGCTTCCTTCCGATAAATGACTCAGTTTCCCACGTAGGAGGGACTGATAACTCCTCGACTGTCTGGGACAGCAGTCAAAGGACATTCCAGCAAAACCCCCCAAACAACACTGACTGGGGAACTGGTTTTCAAAGTTTGTCCTTCGAGGCTACAATGCTTCAAGGCAACGGAGGGGGATTATCTACACCGGTTACTCGCACAACAGAAGTTTTTGTGACCGGAGGAACGTTTGATGTCGCTTTTGGTGCCACTGGAGGTTTAGAGATGGATCCCCTTGGCCAGACAATGAATCCAGGAATTAGCGGCACGTCTATTTCATTCTTCAGACATGATTACATTATGTCTTCCACTGTATCATCCTTCACTCTAGAAAATTCCTATTCTGTCGGTTGGTCTCCATACGATGCTGGAACCTTTGGGATTCAGGTTTGGGAAGGCCTCGGCAACGGCGCTACTGGTGCGATCGCAACCCTTCAGCTTTTCGACGAGAACGATGCCCCCATCGACATGACGAATGCTACATGGAACGGACCGACTCCCACAATCAGCGCAGATGGTTTTACTGCTACATCAGGGGCTAGCCAAGACATTCGCATCACATCTCTGGGTGACGGAGACCTCACCGACGATTTTATCGGACGTATCATCGTCAAAGCCACCCCAGCCGTCGGCTCCACGTTTAGTGATGGGACACTTTTCACCCACACCACAAATGGACTTACAATTGCAAATGCTCCAGTTGTTCCGGAGCCATCGCAAATTTTTCTGTCTCTTATTGGAATTGCTTCTATTCTAGTTAGAAGATCGAGATAAATTTGTTTTACCCTGTCGGTCTTACACTAATTGCTGCTCCCTGCCCTTTCTTAAAAGGGGGGAGCTTTTAGGCATGACGTAGAAATCCACTCGCGCT
Source organism: Akkermansiaceae bacterium (assembly GCA_020627645.1). GTDB lineage: Bacteria > Verrucomicrobiota > Verrucomicrobiia > Verrucomicrobiales > Akkermansiaceae > SW10. The sequence goes on along the minus strand of JAHDGN010000084.1, from coordinate 9,370 downwards.
GGCGAACCACTATTGCGTCATTTTTCCCGCGCTAGCCGCTCTCCCAACTCTTTGTAAATTTTTAAAAACGACACCATGCACAAGCTTATCCTCAAACTTATCATCGCTGGCCTATTTGTAACAACTGGATCAGCTGCGATTGTCCAAACCAACGCACACGCAACAAACGAGACAACCCTTACGGGATCGTCGACAGATCTTGCATCGCAGGGGACCATTGCCAGAACAGCCGGTTCAGCATTCGGAATTAACAATGGTGATCCAAATGAACTTGTGAGTGGACTCACGGGATCAGGTGAGGGTGTATTTCATTCCTCTGGGTCCAATGGCAACCATTTCCCAGCAGAGTACACAATCTCACTAGATACTTCCTCCAATCCAGATGGTTACGACATCGAAGAAATTTCAAGCATTGCAGGTTGGCGAGAAAATGGCCAGACCCTTGCCAATCAAAAAATAGAGATCCTGATATCAACGACATCCAACAACGCCTTCACCTCCATCGGCACTTTCGAAAATATTCCTTTTTCAAACACGACCGGAGCTTCAGCATCCAAAATCGCTCTCACTGATAGCTCTGGGTTAATCGAAACAAAGGTTGATCAAATCCGGATTCGTGTTCTGAACCATGGGACCCATACAGGCAGCGCGCAGGGAACAGTCTTCAAGGAATTCGATGTTCTCGGCACCCCCTCCTCAAAAACCTCACCCTCCCCTTCGCCCCTTAGCGTTAATTCAGTAACTCCCTACACTGTAATCCAAAGAGATGAAAACGACCTTGGATCTGTCCCAATTTCAGGCTCAGTTAGTGGCTCAATAGACCGTATCGAAGCTCGCACCGTCACCCCCTCGCAACCCAGCTCCGACCTAGGAAACATCTGGTTCATCGGCGACTCAATCACTCAATCCAATGCCGATGGAGACAGTAACGGATCACCACGAAAATCGCATTACTCCTTACTCACCGCTGCTGGATACAACTTCACATACACCGGCCATTTCACCGCAAACATAGACGGACTTCCAAACACAGGTTCTACTGCTTCCACCAATCTCTACCACTACCACTCCGGAGTATCTGGTTCCACTATCGGCAACAACTCAAACGGACGAACCAACATGACCAATAGTATTCCCCAGTGGTGGAACTCAGGACGCTTGGCATCCCGTAAACCAAATATCGTCCTAATCATGCTAGGAACGAACGACATCGACCTCAATGACGACATTACCAATGCTCCGGCTCGGATGAAAAACCTCATCAACACCATTCTCACACAAGCTGGAACATCGCCTCCCTCCATCTTTATCAGCCAAATCCCGCCCAATCTTGGATCAGCTACCGAGGACCAAAACGTGGTAACATACAACAATGGCCTCTCGAATATCGTCTCGGAACTTAAGTCCGAAGGAAAAGACGTCACCCTCGTAGACAACTACACCCCCATCAAAGCCAACACTGGACTTCTCATGAGAGACTCCCTCCACACTAACGCCGCAGGAAACAGCGTCCTTGCCCAACAATGGTTCAACTCCATCGAATCGCACCTTAACGCCAACTCTGGAACCCCCTCCGACTGGCAGACCATCACCACCACGACCTCGTCAAGCACCTTCAACGGCTCACTAAATAATATTCCTGCTGGCGGTTGGTACGATCTCCAAGTTCGCACCATTGTCAATGGATCACAAAAAGAAATCACTACTATCAACAAAATTGGAATCGGCGACGTCTTCATCGTTGGAGGACAATCAAACTCCGCCAGCCACGGTGAAAGCCCTATCAACCCGACCGAAGACCGAGCCTCAGTTCGAACCTCTCTGACCAACAATACCTGGCAAAAACTTGCCGATCCCCTTCCGATCGCCAGCGGAACCGGAGGTTCCCCTTGGTCAAGATTCGTAGGCCCCTATGTCGCAGCAACAAATGTTCCCGTCGGATTCGTCGCCTTTGGCGAAGGAGGAACCCCTTCCAACCGCTGGGTCCCGTCGGCCAATGATCTCTATCCCCGAATTCAACAAGCAATCCAATCTTTTCCAACCAACGGGTTCAAAGCCGTCCTCTGGCACCAAGGGGAAGCCGATTCCAAGGGCACCACCTCTTACAATGACTACGTCTCTCGATTCCAAACGACCATTTCCCAGGCTCGCACCGACGCAGGATGGAACTTTCCTTGGTATTTCTCAGAAGTCTCATTCTCTCCCAAAGCAACCATCATCGAAGAAATCCCAATCACGAGCGCCCAACAAACCCTCGCCAACAACGACCCCCTCATCTTTCTTGGAGCTGATACCGATGACTTCCATCTCGAAGGCAAACTCATTGACCAAGTCCACTTTAACGCTGCCGGTCTCCAAGAACATTCCGAACAATGGCTCGCTCTTCTCACCGGAAATCCTCAACCAAATATCAAAAACTCAAACTTCGAAGCCAATCCCCCACTCAACGATGGCTCACTCACTTCGGTCAATATTTCAAACGACTCATCCCCATCTCTCATCGGCTGGCAAATCCGGTCAGCTAACGGACAATCAGCCGCAGACGGAACCAACGGGTACCTCAACCCCACAGCCACCCATTACACCTCAGCATTCGACTCCAACAATGGAGGCGTCCTGAGCAACATGAACGGCAAACACCTCGCCACTCTCAATAACGGCTCCCCAGGTAACAATCTTTTTCAAGCCCTCCGCACCCGCCTCGAACCAAATACGAAATATTCCCTCACAGCCGCCTTCGGACACCGAAATTCGGGCACCTTTGGAGAAGCCAAACTCGAACTACTAGCTGCAGGGCAAATCCTTGCCTCGTCGAACGTCACCTCCGCCGATCTCGATACAGATGCGTTCACTCCGATCACGCTCACCTACACGACCGGCAACGCACCAGATCTCTCAGCACAACTTGCAATCCGAATCACCAAAGTAAATGGCAACTCAACATACTTAGACGTCGATCACATCACTCTCACAACCGGGGAACCGACCTCGACTGAACCGATAAACTGGGCTCTTGCAGACGGAGCCTTTGCCAGCCAATCATCCACCGCTCACGGTGGTGTCGCCTCCAGAGCCATCGATGGGGACACCAATGGTGAATACTGGGACCTCTCTGTCACCCACACCGCCGTCAGTGCCAACTCATGGTGGCAGGTCAACCTCGGCAACGATCGTCCGATCGACGAAATCACCCTCTACAACCGCACCGACTGCTGCCCAGAAAGACTCTCTAACTACCGAATCTCAATCCTAGACGCCTCCGGCAACACCATCTCTTCAGAAGACTTTTACACCACCTCTGGATTCACGACTCTGTCAGAAACATGGACTCTGCCCAACACCGTCACCGGACGCACGGTCCGAGTCGAAACAATCGGCAACAGCCGCGCCAACTTCCAAATGCTCTCCCTCGCAGAAGTCGAAGTCATTGGAGGCGGAAATAACACCACCCCTCCAATCACAGAGCCAACGACTGTCAACTGGGCGCTCGAAAGCGGATCCCTCGCAACCCAGTCATCAACCGCACACGGAGGTATCGCCTCCAGAGCCATTGACGGCGACACAAATGGCGAATACTGGGATCTCTCTGTGACCCACACCACTGCCGGAACCAATTCTTGGTGGCAGGTCGATCTTGGCAACGACCGTCCCATTGATGAAATCATCCTCTACAACCGCACCGACTGCTGCCCAGAGCGCCTCTCCAATTATCGAATCTCCATTCTCAATGCTTCCGGAAACATCATCGCTTCACAAGACTTCCATACCACCACCGGATTCACTTCTCTATCCGAAACCTGGACTCTGCCCAACACCATGACCGGACGCACTGTCCGCGTCGAAACAATCGGTAACAGTCGCGCCAATTTCCAAATGCTCTCCCTCGCAGAAGTTCAAGTCATTGGCACAGGAAACCCTTCCACTCCTGAAAACCCAACCCCTATCGAACCAGTAAACTTCGCCACCACTTCCAACGCATCGGCAACTCAATCATCCACAGGTTGGGGAGGGACAGCTGACCTAGCAATTGATGGGAATACCAATGGGCAGTATTTTGATGGTTCGGTAACCCACACCCTCGTTTCCCCAAACTCATGGTGGGAAGTCAATCTCGGAAACGACCTCCCTATCGATGAGATTATCTTGTTCAATCGCACCGATTGCTGTGCCAATCGACTCTCGAACTATCGGATCTCCATTCTTGATGCCTCAAGAAATACCATCATTTCCAAAGACTTCTTTACCAACTCAGGACACACGCTCCTATCCGAAACCTGGACCCTACCCTCAACCACGACCGGTCGCACCGTCAGAATTGAAACGATCGGAAATAGCAGAGCTGGGTTTGAAATGCTTTCCCTTGCTGAGGTTCAAGTCTGGGGAAGCCCCATCACCGGCTCCGTCGCCAGTGACAGACAAGAAAAACGATCCGCCCCAGACCCAAAAATCCGCCCCAATATCCCAGCTGTCGAAATACCTGTTCCAATTGACGAACACATCCATCTCCTCTCTCAGAACGGACACTCCATCACCATCACTCACCTCTCATCCTCTTCTGAGGTTCCCACCTACGAATGGTCCCCCAACTTAATCGATTGGTTCGATGCCGATGGCATCGACGGACCAAAAGATGGCACCACAGTATCCATGAAAATTGAGAGAATACATACCCATGCCTACTCCACTGCCACCCCATCAACCCCTCTTCCCAGACTCTTCATTCGCCAAAGTAATCACTAGTCAATCTGCCCAAAAATCGGAGTTTTAGCGGCCAAATTGCGCTACAACAAAACAACTTTACCCTTTTCACCCCCACCTTACTCAACTATCCCTCACCGCCTCATGGAAAAACAATCCGTCGCTGACCTCCTGGCGATCGACACCGGCAGCATCACTGCCCGCCTGTCGGATCTCAGGAGGTACCTTTGACCCAGACACTCTCGCTCAAAAGATCGAATCACTCGAAGCTCAAGCGGCCCACCCCGAGTTTTGGAACAATCAGGAAAAAGCCCGCGAAGTCCTGGCCGAAACAAAACTCCTTAAAAACAAACTCGATCCATTTCTTAAGCTAGAAGCCGACCTCGACAACTTGCACTCCGGGATCGAACTCGCCAAAGAATTCGACGATCTAGATTCAGCTAAAGAAGCCAACTCAACTTTCGAACTACTCCAAAAGGACATCGAAGCATTTGAGCTGATTACCCTCCTCGATTCCCCCACCGATTCAAAAAACGCCTTCATCACGATCCAAGCCGGTGCCGGAGGAACCGAAGCATGCGACTGGGCAGGCATGCTCTTCCGCATGTACAGCCGCTGGGCCGAACAGCATGACTTCAAGGTGACCGTCACCGACTACTCAGAAGCAGAAGAAGCCGGTATTTCATCCGCCTCTCTCAAAATTGAAGGCCCATACGCCTTCGGCTACCTCAAAAACGAAAGAGGTGTCCACCGCCTGGTTCGGATTTCCCCATTCGACTCCGCCGGAAAGCGACACACCTCCTTCGCCTCCCTCGACGCAACTCCAGAAATCGATGACACCATTGAAATCGAAATCCCCGAGTCCGACGTCGAAATCTCCACCGCCCGCTCCGGAGGAAAAGGCGGCCAAAATGTCAACAAAGTGGAAACCGCTGTCATCATGAAGCACCTCCCTACCGGCATTGTCATTCGCTCCACCCAAGAACGCTCCCAGCTCAGAAACAGAGAAGTTGCCTGGGAAACACTCCGAGCCAAGCTCTACCAAATTGAAGAAGACAAACAAAAAGCCGAAGCAGACCGAGCCTATTCAGACAAAGGTGAAATCGGCTGGGGATCACAAATCAGATCCTACGTCTTCCAACCCTACCAAATGGTAAAAGACCTCCGGACGGGAGAAGAATCAGGGAATATTCAAGCCGTCATGGATGGCAACATCGATCCGTTCATCGAAGCCATGCTCCGCGGGCAAAAAAAAGGAAACTAATCGCTTCTTAGCTGCGTATTAATCACCGATGCCCCTCAGAGCTCTCATATTAGTTGCACTTACCACGCTGATTGCCAGCGCCGGGGACCCCCTCCCTACCCTCAAAAAACTTACTTCAGAGACCAAAACCCGATCTTCCACCTGGCACGGGTTTGTCCGACACGACTTCACCCTCGCAAAGACGAAAGCCAGCGCTCGTCTCGTGTTCCCAACAAAAGCCGCTCCGGGAAACCCATGGATCTGGAGAGCCAGATTCTTCGGCCATCAACCCGATCTCGACATTTCCCTTCTCAAAAAAGGATACCACCTCGGATACGTAGACGTCTCAAACCTCTACGGAAACAAAACCGCCATGCTTCGTGGGGACGAATTCCACCAGTTCCTGACCAAAAAAATCAAATTAAACCAAAAACCAATCCTAGAAGGCATGTCCCGCGGAGGGCTATTTGTCTTCCACTTTGCCGCTAACTACCCCAAACACGTCGGCGCCATCTATGGTGATAACCCCGTCCTCGACTTCACCTCATGGCCCGGAGGCCTCGGTTCCGCTAGCCGATCCTCTCACAACTGGTCACGGTGCCTTCACGCCCACGGATTGACTCAAGACCAAGTCCAACAGTTCGTTCAGATCACCCACCCTGATTTCGCCAAAAAAATCGCCCACATCCCAATTGCCCTCGTCATTGGCAACCTCGACCCCATCGTCCCACCCGCAGAAAACTCTGACCTTCTCATCCAAAATCTCACCAACCTAAAGCATCCGCCCAAAATTTGGCGAAAGCCCAAGGCCCAACACCACCCACACGGTCTCAAACCTGTGCAACCACTTGTTAATTTCCTCACAAAGTCGACTCAAGAGCGAAAAATTGCAATCTCTCCCTCGCAACCGGTCACAAAATAGGCTATTATAATATATGGACTCTACAGCAACCCTCCCCCCGCTGCTGAGACTCCTCGATGACGAAAACCAAGACGTTCAAAAAGGAATCAGCCAAGCGCTTCTAGAATTCGAAGGTGATGCCAGCGACGACCTCGCCGCTCTAGGCATCCAACTCAACAACAAAGACGCACGTCTTTTATCAAAATCCCTCCACCCCGGACGGCAACAAACCCTGAAAGATAACTGGCTCCTCCCTCTCAAACGTCTCAATCACCCCGATGGAGATTTCGAAACGTTTGAATCCCTACTCAGACTTCTCTCCGACTTCCTCCACGACGGAATCACGCTTCGACCCTCACTCTCAGACCAACTCGACCTGCTCGCCAATGAGCTCGAATCGAAAGCATTCACCCCCCTCGAGCTGGCCCACCACCTCTTTCGAAAACCTCGATTCAAGCCAAACAAAAAACACCCCTTCGATCCTCGCAACTCCGACCTCGCTTGGTCGTTATCCAACAACATCTCCAACCCCCTCGGCTTAGGAATCATCTACATCCTAACCGCCCACCGACTCAACATCCAAGTCCACGGCCTCAATTTCCCAGGCCATTTCCTCACCCTCATCGAATCTCCCGATGGCCCAACAATTCTCGACCCCTCAAATCGAGGCCAAACAGTCCTCGTCTCCAAACTCCTCAAGGATCACCCCGAACTCTCCAAAAGCGCGGTCAAATCAATCCAAAATCCATGCTCGCTTGCTCACATGCTTCTACGTATGCTCGCCAACATGAATATTGCCTTCACCAAGGCTGACCGCCCCGACGACACCAACCTTATCCAGGACCTCATCAGGATGTTCCAACCATGACCATCCAAACACACGTCTTACGCGTCAACGACAACCCGCTCCATCACATCGAAGTCCTCCCCTCCTCCCTCCAAAAAGGCACCCTCATCTTTTTTCACGGACAGGGAGACTACATCGACCGCTACCCCCCCATCCTCCAACCATTTGTCAAAAAAGGTTACCGCTGCCTCCTCACCGACCTCCCAGGTCACGGCAGGTCACCCGGTCGTCGCGGCCACGTCCCCCGGATCCCCTTCGTGAACTCCCTCTTCGAAACACTCCTCGAAAAAACAAATGACCATCCCACTTTCATCGCGGGACACTCAATGGGAGGCCTTCTAGCCCTCAATTTCCTCCTCCAAAATCCAAACCAATTCCAAGCCGCTTGGTTCAGTTCACCACTACTCGACCCCATGCACCAGGCCAAACCATGGATGCGCCTTCTCCTCCCATCCCTCTCAAAACTCTTCCCCTGGGTCACTGTATCAACCGGAGTGAAAGCCTCGCACTGCGGAGAAAACGAAACAGAAAATCGCTCCAACTCCCCACAAGCACTCTACCACTCTCGCATCTCAATCGGATGGGGAAACGATCTCCGCCATCTCGCAGAAAGCGTCCGCTCCCGATTTCTTCACCTCCCCAAAACCACCCCCATCTTATTTACTCAAGGGACTTTAGACCCCATCTGCCCTCCACACATTCTATCCTCGCGCCTACAAAAACTCCCACCCAACCAAGTCTCCCACCACGAAATTCCCGACGCTCTCCACGAACCGTTCACCGAACCCACCGCCCAAAACCTCCAATCCATCCTCACCTCTTGGATCCCTAAAATACCTTAGAGATCCAAGGAGGATTCATGAATTAATCGCTACTCGCAAAGGACATCAAAATCCGAAGCACATACCAAAACAACAAAGCCACACTCGCAAACAAACCCAAGGAAGCAGCCACATGCTGATCAGCACGATAATGATGAATAATGTTACTGGTCTGATAAAGAATCGACCCACCTGCGAACAAAACCATCGCCGCCGCAAACCAGACCCCCAAATTTAAACCACCGAAGAAAAAGGAAGCCACAATCAAGCCAAGCGCGATAAAGCCCGCGATCTTCAAAATCCCTCCCAAAAACGAAAAATCCTTTTTCGTCGTAAATGCCACGAAGGTCAGGCCCAAAAACAAAGCCAAGGTAATCACCGCAGCCTGCAAAATCAAACCAGGTTGACCCAATTCCCGAGTGCACATCAACAACATCGGCACAAGAATGATGCCCTGAGCGACCACGTAAACACTCAGACCAAAATACTGCATCCCACGGCTCGTATCCGAATTCGCCCACTTCTCGGCCAACCAAGAAACCGCCATAAACGCCCCCAGAACAATCAACCAACTAAACTTTCCACCGAGCATGACCCCGCTAATTGCTCCCGCTAAACCAGACGAAAACAAAAGCACCTCAAACAGCACCAAAGCCCCGACGGCCGTTGCCAAATGCAAATACGTCTTCCGATAAAATTCCGAACGCTCATTCACCGACGCTGCTGCCACCGAATTCGGGGCCGCATATATATTTTGATAACTCATTTTGCGAGGAATCTACCCCACCTTGCCACAAACACAAGCTCTCCGCATGCCCCCCTCACCCAAAAACTGCCTCCTCAAAGCCCTCTGGCCACCC
>JAHDGN010000545.1 GCA_020627645.1 Akkermansiaceae bacterium | reverse complement strand
GAAAGCGGAGCAGGGAGAGGGGGGACCATTGGATCGACCGGAGCATCCGTGTGTGGGGACGACGGCGATGAATTTTTTCAATCTGAAGCGGGCGATGATTGGTTTGGTGACTTATTTGAAGAGGGGGGTTGTTGGGGAGGGGAAGCCATCGGTGGTGATTGGTCATGATACGCGTCATTTTTCGAGAGATTTTGCGGAGACGTGTGCTCGGGTTGCGGTGGATTTGGGTTGTGATGCTTATTTGTTTGAATCGGAGCGGGCGACGCCGGAGATCTCTTTTGCAATTCGTGAGCTTCGGGCGACTGGTGGTGTGGTTTTGACTGCGAGTCATAATCCTTCTCACGATAACGGCTTTAAGGCTTATATTGAGGATGGCGGGCAGTTGGTTGAGCCTCATGCAACGGGTGTGATTAAGGAGGTGAATGCGTTGGAGAGCGAAACTTATGAAGCTTTGCCCGAGGAGGAACGAGGTGAGTTGAAGGTTCTGGGGGCGGAGATGGATCGAGTCTATATGGATCGTTTGAAGACGGTGTTGTTGAGGCCGGATTTGTTGGAGGGGCGTGAGGCCAAGGTCGTGTATTCGAATCTGCATGGGACAGGGGGGAAGATTATTGTTCCGATGTTGAAGGAGTTGGGTTTTGAGGTGGTGACGGTGGAGGAGCAGGATGGTGGGGATGGGAGATTTCCGACGGTGGCTTCGCCGAATCCGGAGAATGCGCCGGCTTTGGCGAAGGGGATCGAGTTGGCGATGGAGGTGGGGGCGGATGCCGTGATCGCCACGGATCCGGATTGTGATCGGATGGGGGTGGCGGTAAGGAATGGGGAGGGTGAAATGGAGTTGTTGACGGGGAATCAGATTGGTTCGTTGTTGGGGTGGTATCGGATCAAGACGATGTTTGAGTTGGGTTGGTTGACGGAAAGTAATCGGAGTCGGGCAGTTTTAGTGAAGACTTTGGTGACGACGGAGCTTCAGCGTGAGGTGGCGGAGAAGTATGGGATTGGGGTGGTGGATACTTTAACTGGGTTTAAGTATATTGGGGAAAAGTTGAAAAAGTACGAGGAAGCGATTCCAGTGGAGAAGAAAGGGGATTATCGGAGTTTGTCTGAGGAGGAGAGTCGAAAGTTGCGGTTGGAGTATTCGAAATTTTTTGTTTTTGGAGGTGAGGAGAGTTATGGGTATTTGGGTTCTGATTTTGTTCGGGATAAGGATGGGAATGCTTCGGCGGTGATGTTTGCGGAGTTGGCGGCGTATGCGATGAGTGAAGGGACAACCATTGCGGGTTTGCGGGATCGGGTGTGGGAGGAATTTGGGGTTCATTTGGAACAGGGGAAGGCGATTGTGATGGAAGGGGCGGAAGGGGCTCGGAAGATTGCTGGTTTGGTGAAGTCGTATAGTGAGAAGCCACCGGAGGAAGTCGGTGGGGTGAACGTTGTTCAGGTTCGGGATTATGCGAAGGGGGGCTTTTATGATCAGGAGGGAGATGAGATTCCGAAGGCGGCAATGTTATTTGTGGATTTGGAAGATGGGAAGAGGTTTGCGGTGCGTCCGTCGGGGACGGAACCAAAGATTAAGTATTATTTGTTTGGGAAGGGGAGTTCGAGGGCTGAGGTGGAAGCCGGCTTGGATGAGTTGTGGGAGAATTTGGAGAAGGATGCGGAGGAGAGAATGGGGGAATAGAGAATTGGGCTTGGTT
>JAHDGN010000083.1 GCA_020627645.1 Akkermansiaceae bacterium | reverse complement strand
ATTCTCCCCGCATTCTCATGCTGGGTTGGGAATACCCCCCCAACCATGCCGGAGGCCTGGGAATCGCCACCCAAGGACTCCACGAAGCCTTATCAAAAATCACGCCAGTCCAACTCATCCTCCCCCAATTCACCTCAACACCCCACTCCTATCAAACCACCCCACTCTATCACCAGCTTCCCGAAAAGATTTACCAATTCTCCCAACAAGTCCTTCAACAAAACCAACCACACGACCTCATCTATGCCCACGATTGGATGACCTTCCCCGCCGCACTCGAACTCCAAAAGCGATCCCAAAAACCTCTCATCATTCACCTCCACTCACTCACCTACGACCGCACCGGACTTCTCCCCAACGATCCCGTCCAGAAACTCGAAATCGAAGCCATCCGCAAAGCTGACCTCGTCATCAACGTCAGCCAATACCACCAACAAATCGCCATCCAACACTACCACCTTCCTCCCGAAAAATCCCTCATCCTTCACAACGCCATCAACGCCCTCCCTCCTCATACCAATCTCGACTCCCCCCAACCCTTTCCCCACGCAAAAATTCTCTTCCTGGGACGCTTCACTCGCCAAAAATCCCCCCTCACTTTTCTCCGCATCGCTCATCAATTGCGGCAAACCCATCCACACACCCATTTCATCCTCACCGGAACCGGAGACCAACTCCCCGACGCCATGCAACTTGCCCAACAACTCAATATCTCACATCATACCCACTTCACCGGTTACCTCGACCTCAAACAAATTCGTCACCTCCTCTCCATCTCGGACGCCCTCTGCCTTCCCTCACTCTCCGAACCATTCGGACTAGTCGCCCTAGAAGCCTCCCAATTCAACCTCCCCATCGTCACCTCCACCACCACCGGAGCCAACGAACTCCTCCCGCACGCCCTCACCGCACCTCCAGACGACATCCAGACCTTCACCAAACACCTCCAGACGATCCTCTCCTCCAAAAACTCACCCACTCAAAGCCCACCACTTCCCACCTGGCCACAGGCAGCCGATCAACTTTTGACCGCCATTCGTAACCTTCTCCTTGAATGATCGAGACGGTGCGAAACCACCACGAACCTCACTCCTCGGTCGGAAAAGAATCAACCTCATACTTTTCCGATGAAGAGGCGCCTCCAAATATTCCAAAGACCCCCTGATTTTTCTCCTCGAGATGCTCTCGATACTGCGCACTCTGCTCGTCTGTTAGAACGTCCTTCAACAACCCCACCTTAGCTTCGACCCGTTTCTGCATCGATTCCTTCATCCTCGCCATCCAATCTTGGCCTTCGGCCTCCTCTCCAGTGCCACCATTTTTGGCTTCCTCCATCATCAATTCTAAATAGCCCGAATCTTCAAAATAATCCTGACTCAATCCCCCCCCCCCCATCACCAGACTCATCGCAGACGTTACCCCATCAGGCTTGCTCTCTTTTTCTTGCGACTGTTCATAAAGAACCTCATAGACGAGATCTTTCTGGTCTTCCGTCAGATCCAAAAACCCCAATTTGGACATCTCTCTCATCGTCCGAGACTCAACCCGATTCTTAAGTTCTTTTTCCTTCAATTCCTCGTATCCCTCCAACTGCTCTTCCGTCAACACCTCACTCATGAGGTCATCCGAAAAACCATCCTTTTCAGTCAACTCAGACACCTTCTGAAAACCCTCCACCTGGTCCACATCCTCCCCCTTCTTTGCCTCTGAGAACAACTTCGCCAATGAATCTTCCTTCCCCTGCCATTTCTCCCGAAATTTCTCTTCCTGTTCTTTTGTCAGACCCAATTTTTTGACCAATACTCTCAGACGCTTCTCAAACCGACTGCGATAACGTTTCACGATTTGCTTCTCATACTGGGTCAGCTGATTTTCTATCTCCGTGGGAAACTCCTCACTTTCCGAACTCACCCCATCCCCTCCAAGTCCCGTTCTTTCGACTGTCACCCGACTGGTGGAACCAGAAGACTCAAAACCAGACTCATCGACTTGGTCTGGGGTATTCTTCTGCCGTTTTTCCGCCTCCTTCACCGCCACACCATCTGAACCCACTCCCTCATTCTCATCATTCAAACCCACTCCACGGAGAAACCAACCAACACCAACTCCAACCAAAACCGCCAAAATGAGCGAAACAAACGAACTCTTCATTCTTGGAACCTAACAAATGACGCTTGTTTGCCAACCCCCTCGCAAAAATTAAATGCTCCCATCACAAAGGCCTGCGAACCACTCAATGATTCAAATCGCTTACAAACCAAAGCTTTCCAAGCAACGGAGACCACCACGACGCTCCCCAGCCGGTCAATTCATCGATCAAATGAATCCAGATCCTCCAATTTACCTTTCTAAATCTCTTTCCGCTGAAAAATCCAGCCAGCCCACAAGATCATTCCAAACATGAACGCAGATGATGTCCCAAAAATATAAAACAAAGAATGCCGTTCCGATAGTTTTCCAAAAAGATCCACAACAGGACTAATTTCTTCACCACGACTAATTTTTTCAATTTCAGCAAAAAAATCCCCCTTCGCCCCCCCCCTTTCCCCATTGACGACGACAACCCGGTCGGTAGCCCCCATGGTCGGTCCGGGCTTAGGGAAAAAACCGTAGAAAAATTTCACCTTTGAGTACCACGGAGCAGGCTCAAGATCTTCGATACTTCTTTTCACCATTAGTCCCAGTTCATCAGATTCACTCATCGCCTCAATCCTCTCTAGGCCATCTTCGTCAGAATGTGGTGGACTGGCAGGCACATCAGTTTCTAAAGACTCATGATATTGATCTCCAAGAGCACCTGGATAGAGCACAAATTTGTCAATTTTTACGAAAATGCTCATCACAACCGAAAGGAAAATTGTTAAAACTAAGGCAGTCATGGTTGATTTAGTTTTGACCGAAATCAGAACCATGAAGCTGTATAAATAACTAAAGACCAAAACACCAACTGGCACATAAATTAAAATGGAAAGATTCCACTCGCCAGTCCTCATTCTAAGAGTAGCGATTACAATAAGAACAAAAACACTGACCTGAATACCCACAAAGAATAGGCTACCAGCATATTTGGTGAGAAATACTTTCCACCTAGAGGGTTTCTTGGTCAGCAACATCCCCGCAGCCCCTTCTTCTAAGGAACTCGAAAAGATCGACCCACAAGAAAACAGCCCCAAAAAAATAGCCCCCCAAGCCAACCAATATGGAGCAATGAGCTTGGTAAAGATGATCGTATACATCTTTGTCGCTCCTGGACTACCTTCCTCAACATTTTCCATCGGTAAAGTGAATGCACCAAAAAATAGAGACACCCCCTCCTCATCACAACCAATCGACAAATAAACCAACGCCACCAACAACGTAATCCCCATCGACACCCAAAAAATCGTCTGGGATTTCAACATCCGAAACGAATCCAACAAAATCGTATAAACTGATCTCATCTCAAAAAAAACTCTACGCAACATTCACTCCCGGCATCGGCGGCGGCCCCACATTCGGACTCACCTCCACCAAATTCATAAATAAGTCTTCCAACGACTCCCTGCGCTGCTCGACCTTCGACACCATCACCCCCGCTGCTCTCAACCCATCAATCACCGGCTGCACCTCCTCCACTTGAGACGAACCCACAACAATCATCCCCGGGGCCACCCCCATCCCTTCCTCCGCAAATTTCCGAGCCACCTCCTCCGAAAGATCTCCCACAAACTCCACCCGATACTCATCCCCTCCTTGTCTCAAATCATCCAACACCCCCTCTCCTTTCAACTCCCCTCCCGCAATAATCGCGACCCGATCCACAATCGGCTCCAATTCCGACAAAATGTGTGTATTGATAAATATTGTCCGCCCCTCCGCCTTCAAGTCCTTCATCAATTCCCGAAAATCTCTCCGCCCCGCCGGATCCACCCCATCCGTCGGCTCATCCAAAAAGACAATTTCCGGATCATTCACCAACGCTTGAGCAATCCCAATCCGCTGCTTCATCCCCTTCGAATACCCCTTCATCTTCCTTCCCTGAGCCTCCACCATCCCCACCTTTTCCAACAAATCATCCACCCTCCCACTCACCGCCCCTTTCGGAACCTCCTGCAAACCAGCCGTAAATTCAATCACCTGCCTCCCCGTCAAATAATCCGGAAATCGCGCATGCTCCGGCAACAAACCCACCCTCTTCAACCCCTCCCGATCCCCAATCGGCAATCCCAACATCGTCCCCTCTCCACCCGTCCGACGAATCAAGGTCGTCAAAATTTTTACCAACGTGCTTTTCCCTGCCCCATTTGGCCCTAACAAACCGTAAATACAGCCTCTTGGCACCTGCAAATCCACCCCCTTCAAAGCCTCCACCCCACCACGATAGGTCTTCCGAATCCCCCGCAAATCTAAAACCAAATCACTCATCACTAATACATCGACGTCTAACGCCCCTAAATTCTTCACCATCCTCCGATTTCTTCCACCTAAAAAGTCGATCTAAATATCCACCTCTAATTCCTCATTCCCAATTCACCATTCCCACGATACCCTCCCCCCACCTTGAACCTCCGCTTCATTCTATTCTTTCTCTTCACCACCCTCACTCCGTACGCCCAGAACGAACTCCCCATTCCCGTCATCCCTCTTCCCGAAGACTCACCAACCGACCCCACAGACGCGCCCGAACCCATCCTCCCAGAAGACCGAGACCCGACCCCCTCGGTCACCATGCCCAACCACTTCAAGATCACCGGCCAACCTGGATTCAAGATCAAAGACGGCCGACAAATCGCCACTTTTTCCGGCGGAATCTCCGCCCGAACCGATACCGGACTACAAGCCTTCGCCAACCGAGCCGACTGGGATATCGACAACCAAACCGTCCAACTCTCTGGGAACGTCAAAATCTTCCAAGACGGACTGATCTACCGAGGAGCGTCAGCCACCTATAACCTCAAAACACGCGAATTCGAAACCGCCAACCTCCGCACCGGCCTCGACCCCATTCTCCTGCAAGCCGACAATCTTCGAATCGAAAACAAAACCGAAGACGGTAAAAATGACCAACGCACTCTCATCAGCGAAAATGCCGGGATCACCACCCACGATGTCGAAAACCCCGACTTCTGGCTACGCGCAAAAAAACTCACCGTCCTCCCCGACAACACCGTCATTTTCAAAGACTTCACCTTCGAAATCGGAGACAAAAAATACTTCTGGCTCCCCTACCTCGTCCAACCACTCGACGAACAACTCGGATACCTCCCCGTCCCAGGCGCTCGAACCAACCTCGGATTTTTCCTCAAGAACCGCTACGGCATCATGCTCGGTGGTCACACCAACCCCGACACCGGACAAAAGGAAGACGCCTGGCTCCTCTCCCATTGGCATGCCGACCTCTACACCTCGAGAGGACTCGGGCTCGGACTCGATCTCTTCGATACTCGTCTCCACTCCGAAGACCAGTTCGGCTTCCTCAAACTCCAACACCTTTACGATTTTGACCCCAATAACACCCGCGCCGGAATTCCCCGATCCAATGTCAACCCGAACCGCTACCGCGCCAACTTCACCCACCACCTCCACCTCTTCGACACCCCAACCTCAGCCTACCACCTCGACGCCAACCTCACTCTCCTCAGCGACGAATTCTACCTCGAAGACTTTGACCCCACTCAATTCCAACTCAACCGCGCTCCCGACAACTATCTCGCCTTCACCCGCCGAACCCCCAACACCTTCACATCTTTAAACACCAGGATCCGACTCAATGACTTCTACCAAACCGACACCCGACTTCCCGAACTCAGCCACGACTTCATCAGGCAACCCATCTTCAACTCCCCCTTTCTCTATGAATCGCAGACGTCCCTTGGCCTCTACGACGAACACCTCACCTACCTCCAAAAAAATTCCCTGCGAAACGAAGCCCTGCTCCTCCCTCTAGGCGACCCACGTTTAGCCGAAATCAACAACCTCCTCGATGACCGAGGGTTCGCTCGCTTCCACACCTACCACGAACTTTCCGCCCCGCTCAAATTTGGTCACCTGAACGTCACTCCACGCCTCGGAGCCGGACACACCAACTACTTTGCCGTCCAAGGTCAAAACTCCGACACCTCCAACACTCACCTCTCACTCGGCCTCGACCTCTCAACCAAAATCTCGAAAGCATACCCGCATATCCAAAACAAAAAATGGGGGCTCAACGGCCTCCGCCACACCATCCAACCATACACCTCACTCAGTTACCTCAGCACCAACGAACTCGATTCCACCTTCCACCGCATCGACCGCCTCACTCCCACCACCCGACCACGACCACGACAAGTCGGCCGCTTCACCGCCATCGATGATCTTCAAAACTGGAGCGTTCTGCGACTCGGAGCCCGCAACCACCTCCTCACCAAACGTAACGGCACCACCCATCAATGGCTCACCCTCGACACCTACCTCGACGCATTCATCGACGACCCGGAATTCAACCGCTCCTTCTCCAACCTCTACAATGACCTCCGCTGGTCACCCGTCCCATGGCTCGAACTCGAACTCGAAACCCAATTCCCTCTCTTCTCCGATTCCAATTTCACCGAAGTCGCTGCCGGTCTCAGCTATCAACCCATCTCAGATCTCGAACTCAACCTCAGCTACCGACACCTCAAAAATCACCCCATCCTCCGCGACTCCGATCGAGTCGAACTCGACGCCTTCTGGCGCATCAACCCGTACTGGGGCATCGGAACCCGCCACCGATTCGAACTCACCGACTCCACCATGGAACTCCAACAATACTCCCTCCACCACGATTTCGACTCCTTTGTCGGCTCCATCGGCTTCTTCCACCGCAACAACCGAGTCGAAGACGAATACGGACTCATGCTCTCCTTCGGCATCAAAGAAATCCCAAGCCTCTCCTTGCCAATTCGGCTGGGCACGGAATAGTCCTAGCGACATGTCTACACTTTCAAATTCAGACCTCATCACTCAACTCAAGTGGCGCTATGCCACCAAACAATTCGACGCCTCCAAGAAGATCTCCACCGAAGACTGGAATACCCTCGCCGAATCCCTCGTTCTCACCCCCTCCTCCTTTGGACTCCAGCCCTGGCACTTCTTCGCCGTCCAGGATCCAGAAATTCGCCAACAACTCCTGCCCAACTCCTGGGGCCAACCCCAAGTCACCGACTGCTCCCACTTCATCGTCTTCGCCGCGAAGACCAATGTCGATGAAGCTGCCATCGACCACTTCCTCCAATCCACCGTCGACACCCGCGGAGGCACCCTTGGCGACCTCGCTCAATACCGCGAAATGATGATCGGCTTCACCAGCCACATGTCCCCCGAGGACAAAATCCAATGGGCCAAACTCCAAACCTACATCGCCATCGGACAACTCATGACCTCCGCCGCCGTCCTCGGCATCGACGCCTGCCCCATGGAAGGCATCAACCCTGCCGAATATGACCAAATCCTCGGCCTCAGTGAGAAAGGCCTCACCACCACCGTCGCCTGCGCCCTCGGATACCGAGCCAGCGACGACAAATACGCCTCACTCGCCAAAGTTCGCTACCCACTCAGCGACGTTGTCACCGTCATTTAGAGTGCACCATTTGATCGGCTCTTTTGATAATACTCATAGTATTCCTCATAGGACGGTTCAATTTGAACCGTCTTTTTTTGCACCTCTTCAACCAACACCTTCACCACCTTCTTCATCTTCTGATAATCCTTGCGCAATCCATTCACCCCCACCTCAAACCACTTCTTCTTCGCATTAAATTTCACACTCACGGCCTTCTTCAAATGCCCCACCGCATCCCCCTCAGAGACCTCCATCACTTTTGCATAATGACTCTTCTCCACCACCGCTGCTAGCATCTCGTCATCTTGCGAAGCCTTTTCCAACGCTCCTTTCCAAACTTCAACCACCTCTGGCTTCACTCCCTCCACTGGTAAAACTTGTCCCGCGAACGCCGGCAAATTGCCCCGTTGGTTCTTCAAAAATAAATATCCCCCAGCAGCCAACAAAATCCCCATCATCCCGATAATCAATAGCGTCTTACCTTTCACACCCTCCCTCTAGCACACCCCCTCCTCCACAACCATCAATAATCACACTTCTCTTCTTTCCCCTTCACTCCCCCCCACATTCCCGCTACCCCTCCCCCCAACAACAAATGATCAGGGAGCCTCGCAAAAGCAAAAGCCTGGCTCACCCAAAAACCAATCAACGAACAAACTCATGATCTCTTTCCCCAAAACCTCAGCCTCCATCCAAACTCTCGATCACAATCTCGACACCATCCTCGACCCCACTCCTGACACCCCCGTCATCTCCGCTCAAATCTGGGTCGGCACCGGCTCCCAACACGAATCCGCCCTCACCGGTTCCGGCATCTCCCACCTTCTCGAACACATGGTCTTCAAGGGCACCGACCGATTCACAGGCGAAGCCCTCTCCCAAGAAGTCCAAGCTGCCGGAGGACAATGGAACGCCTACACCACTTTTGACCGCACCGTTTACTACATCGACGGCCCCGCCAAGTCACTCGACCTCTTTCTCTCCGCTCTGCTCGAAATGACCTTCCGACCGACCTTCCCCAAAGACGAATTCGAAAAAGAAAAAGAGGTCATCCGTCGCGAAATCGCCATGTACGACGACGACCCCGATTCCGTCTCCAGCCAACTTCTCTTCCGCACCGCCTACCAACACGATCCTCGACGCCACCCCGTCATCGGACACCTCGACCTCTTCAACGCCATCACCCACCAACAAATGGTCGACTACCATCACGCCCGCTATCGCCCCCACAACTCTTTCCTTGTCCTCTCCGGCGGATTCGACCCCACCGAAGCCACCACCATCATCAACCGCGAACTCAACAAAGGCCTCCGCCCACCCTCCTCTTTCCCCGTCACTCAGACCCCCGAACCCACCCAACTCGCTCCTCGCCGAGCCTCCAAATCTTTCAATACCGCAACCACCCACCTTTCCCTCGCCTGGCAAGTCCCCGGCCTCACCCATCCCGACACTCCAGCTCTCGACCTCCTCGCCATCATCCTCGGTGGAGGACGAGCCTCCCCGCTCTACCGCAACATTCGCGAAGAATTAAACCTCGCCCACTCCGTCGGCGCCTACACCTGGTCACCCCCTGAAGGACCAGGATTCCTGACCGCCTACGCAGAAACGGATCCTGAGAATGCCGAAGCAGCCGAACAAGAAATCCTCAATCAAATTCACACCCTCGCCGGCTCTGACCTCACCCAACCTCTCGCCCGAGCCATTCGCCAAATCGCCTCCCAACAATTCAAAACCCTCATCACCGCCTCCGGCCGAGCCTCCGACCTAGCCTCTAACTGGCACAACGCCCGCGACCTCGACCACACCAAACACTTCCTCGAGCAAATTTCCAAGGCCTCCGAAGCTGACATCCGCAACGCCATCACCAAATACCTCATCCCCGAAAACCTCACCACCACCACTCTCATCCCAGCCGAGAAAGAATCTCAGAGTCTTAACATCACCACCCCACCCAAAACCGCTGGACCACTCATCGAACACACTCTCTCGAACGGTCTCCGCGTCATTCTCCAACAAGACCCTTCCATCCCCGTCGTCTTCACACAAACCTCCATCCTCACCGGCTGCCTCACCGAATCCCCGGAAACCGCCGGCCTCAATGGTCTCCTCGCCAAACTGCTCATCAAAGGAACCACCACCCGATCCGCTCTCCGAATCGCGGAAACTCTCGAAGACCTCGGTGCCACCATCAGGCCCTCATCCGGAAACAACACCATCGCCCTCTCCTCCTATTGCCTCAATGATGATCTCCCGACCGTTCTTGATCTCCTCGGCGACATCATCAAAAACCCCTCTTTCCCGGGCGATTCGATCGAACGCGAACGCCACTCCGCCCTCGCTTCGCTCGAAGAACTCCTCCAAGACCCCTCCTCTCTCGCCTTCCGCCAACTTCGACATCACCTCTGGAACGGGCAAGGATACGGCATCCCTCGATCAGGAACTCCCGATTCCCTCAAGAATCTCAGCCGCCTCACCCTCTCCGCCCATCACTCTCGATACCTCGTCGCCAATAACATCGTCACCGCCGTCTTCGGAGACATCAACCCTGATGAAACCATTGCCCAACTCGAAGAAACATTAGGACAAATCCCATCCGGCCCCACCCGCGAGCTCGATGCCCCCATCACCACTCAAACCGGAGAACACCATCTCCAACTTGACAAAGAACAAGCCGTCCTCGCCATTGGATTCCCCGGCCTCGCTCAAAACGACCCTCGACGATTTGCGCTCGAACTCATCGACTCCTACCTCTCCGACATGGCCGGTCCCATCTTCACCCGCATCCGCGAAGAACTAGGACTCGCCTACTTCGCCTCTACCACCCAATTCCTCGGCCTCAACACCGGACTCTTCGCCTTTTATCTTGGCACCTCGCCCGAACAACTCGACCTCGCCAAAACCGAACTCCTCGGCCAAATCGAAACCCTCCGCCAAAACGGCATCCCCGAAGACGCCCTTCAACGAGTCAAAGCCAACACCGAAGCCCGCGAAGCCCTCCGTAACCAAAGCCCCTCCGTCCGCGCCGGCATGGCCGCCCTAGACACCCTCCTAGGACAACCGCTCGACCTCCATCTCAACATCTCCCAACACCTCAATAAAGTGAC
>JAHDGN010000544.1 GCA_020627645.1 Akkermansiaceae bacterium | reverse complement strand
CTCTCAGGGGCCCCGTTCGAAACCACCCAAGTCCCATGAGAAAGAGTGGCCGAATCCTCACAACTCACTGGTTTTAAACCAGACGCCTCAACCTTGAGCAGAGCAACATCCCAAACATCATTGCGCCCTAACACCTCCACCTTTCGATACTTCTTTCTTCCGATCCTCACATAAAATCCCTCCACCTCATAAATCTCACTTGCCTTAGTCAGAACATAACCATCCTCACTCACCACCGTTCCATAAAGAAAGAAGCGCGAATTATCACCCCGATAAAAGGCCACACTCGACTCCTGCAAATACTTCTGAACCGGTGATAAAACCTCCTGAATCAATGGCCCCATCCGACGCTTCTCAGCAGGCAAGGCATTCGGATCATCCGCCCCAAAAACAAAACTAGCACTGAGCGCAAAAATCAAAAATCTCATGGTCTTTCTCCTAATTCTACTTCCTCCTCCTTTTCATCTTCACCACTCCTCCACTTTAACTTTAATTTCCCACCAACGGCCAATTCCCCCAACTTCGCCCCCAAAACTTCATCGGTCGCGGCCTCCCCTTGAATCTCGAGAATAATATCACCCACCTCAATCCCTGCTTCCGCAGCGGCACTCCCCTCCCAAACCTCTGCCACCTTCACCCCACCCTCTTCCAAATCCTCAACCCTTAACCCCAAAAACCCCGAACCCAACTGGGGTTTCTTTTTCTTCGCAAAAGGCCCCTCTCCAATAAAATCTCCCCTCCTCAGCTCATCCCAATGATCCTGAAACTCACGAATCGGAACATGCATACTCTGTTCACGCGATCCACCAACTCGACTATGAATCCCAATTAATTGGCCTGCCATGTTAAACAATGGACCTCCCGAATCCCCACCAATTAACATACAATCTGATTGCACCGTCGAATTAGCCTGCCTCACCAAACGGCCAAGACGGATATTGACTCCCCGCCCCTTATCAAATCCTCCCGAATGCCCGAGTGAGTATACCCAGTCACCCAACGTCGTTGAATCCTTCAAATCAACATCAACAAAGGGAAAAGGACCATCCCCTTTGATCTGTAACATCGCCGAATCAGTCTCCGAATGCAACCCAAGGGAAACCCCCTTCAACTTCGTCCCATCCTCCAAAACAACATCCATCTCCTTATTCACAGCTCCCGTCACGTGAGCAGCAGTCAAAACCAAACCATCTTCACTAATAATCACTGCACTTCCCGAGCCCCCACCAATCTGCAGACAAACTGTCGCTGCCCTCGCCCGTTCCAATCCCCGCTGCAATGCCGCCTGGATCGACTTTAAATCCTCAAGACTCTCTGGAACCTCCTTCTGATTGAAGTCAAACTTCGCCTCATCACAAAATCCACCTGCCACCATCAGAGAGGAACATATCACCGTTCGAAAAATCATTTCCTTAAAATACCCGCACAGACAAAAGTGCGCAATAGACAAAACGCCTCGGGGCTTGAAATCCTTTCATTCCAAACCTACTGCATTTCAATAAAAATACCCCCCTCTCCCCCTGATATGAACCCGCACATTATTTAGGCAGCTTTGAGTGTGGGTTAATAGCACCATGCCTTAAGGCAGACCCTATTCGCCATTCTGCTGGGTAAATGGAGCGCGGGTTAATATCTCTCAGCTAAGAGTCTGTCGGACTGGAAACGCCGTAATTTTCTGGTCCGAGATAGGCGGCTCTGA
>JAHDGN010000082.1 GCA_020627645.1 Akkermansiaceae bacterium | reverse complement strand
TCCGCCACAGTTACAAAAAGCCCACCAAGGAAATTGTTGAACTCATCAACAAATCAAAATCACTCAAGGCAAGCCATATCAACAACGACGACCTCCGGGCCTCACTGAAGTTCAATCGCTCAAGATCACACTTCGTTCTTCTTGGAACAAAAGATCCAGAATTCGACCCCACTCAAACAATTCGAGAGGGCCAAGGATTCGCTCGCGACAGCCGCAGCTGGTCTCGAATCTCAAAAGTCCCAAACACCGACAATCAATATCTCGTCGAATATGGTGGCCCATCCCCATTCGCTCAAATGAACGTCCCATTAGTCGGAAATGCCAACAAAGATGAGCTACCATATAGCATCAAAGAGCTAACTCCAGCGGAAGTGCAAATTCTCAAAGACAAACACAACTCGCTCTGTAAAGACCAAGACCCTCTAACACCGTTATCTTTCCCATGGTTTCATGGGTGCTAATCATTCACCTAGAACTGCCCTCTGCTCCTTTGCAGAGAGCCATCTCATCCATCAATAATCGACATGAAAATTATCCAAATTCTAACCGCCGTCCTATGTTCAGCGTCCACCTTTGGGCAACATAGTAATGAATTCAAAAGGCATTCTCTCTTGATCACAAGAGATCATAAACTCCGCCAAAGTGCCCAGGCTCTCAACAAGGAAGCCAAAAAAAGAAACCATCAGGTTCATATCTTCAAGGTCCATGAACATGGGTTTGGCTATACTTGAAAGCCTCTTCTCGGAGACGGAGTATCGGGCATACTCTCAAACAAAACAATTTTCCTCGGATCTATCGCGACCTTCCCAAAAGAACAAACGTTCACAGAAGCGTCCCTGACTCTTGGAAAGCTCAAAAAAAATGAAAGCTACCATATCTATTTCGGTCCAATGACCAAAGATCAGCTCACAAAAACCCTGACTCTCAGCAAAATTTACCAACCAAACGATATCACTTTCTTGAATCGCAAACAAATCATCGATCATGTTGACTTTCAGCTCCAAGAGGTGACCGCAGTCATCTCAGACCTAAATAGTCATCATCAAAAAGACAGTTCACGAACAAGCCAGTTAGCAGTCAGAAACAATCTCGATTCGCTGCAACGAAAAAAAACTGATCTTAAATGGGTCAAAGAATACGCACTTGCTAGGATCGAGAAGAACAAAAAATAGACCAAATTATCATCTCGATCTTCACACCGATCCGATCTCATCTTCTAGCCAGGGCCAACGCCCTGGCTTTTCATTTTCGTCGCCCCAGCGAAAACTTGAAACTTGAATCTTCAAACTTGAATCTTAACCCTCCTTCATGCCTCAACGCCTCATCGACCTCCTCTCCATGAGTCGGTTCGCCAACCTTCCCACCGTCTGGTCCAATGCCTTCCTTGGCATCTTGATCGGACTAGGTTTCTTCAAGAAACAAGCCCACCTCTGCCCAACTTGCCTCACCCTCATCGGCCTCGCCCTCTCATGCCTCTACCTCGGTGGCTGCTTTTTTAACGACTGGCATGACGTCAAATTCGACACCAAAACGCGCCCCGATCGACCCATTCCATCAGGCCGCTGGTCGCGCCAAACCATCCTCATTATCTCCCTCATCCTCCTCATCCTCGGCTTCTCCCTGACCCTCATCGTTAGTCTTCCCGCATCTATCTTCGCCGCCGGAATCATCATCTGTATCCTCGCCTACACCAAATGGCATAAGAGCCACTCCTCCAGCTTTCTCTTCATGGCCGGCGCCCGCGCCCTCATCTATCCCACCGCAGCCTTCTCCCTCATCAATTGGCAACAATTCCAAACCCTAGGCTCTGAACTCAGCCCGATCCTCGTTCTCCCAGCTCTAAGCCTCGGAGGATATATTCTAGGTATCTCCCTCACCGCCAAAGCCGAAACATCTAATACTCCAGAACACCACACTAAAAAGATCCTCCCCATCCTCTGCCTCGCCACCCCCATCATCTTCACCTCACTCCCCTTTCTAGCCACAAAATCTGGCCACGCCTTGATCCCCTTCATCATCTTTCTGGCGACAATTGCCACAACCGTTCGCATCCTCCGTTCCAATCACAATGTCGGCCAATTCGTCTCTAGAGCCCTCGCCGCAATCCCCCTCGTCGACCTTCTCATGGTCGTCCCGATCCAACCTGCCCACCCTATCCTTTGGACGATCCCCATCCTACTCGCACTCCTCGCCTTAGGCCTCCAAAAAATTGCACCAGCTACCTAAACCGATGATCCTCGCTATTGAATCCTCGTGCGATGAAACAGCCGTCGCAATCATTCATCGAGACCAAGGCGCCCCAAGGCTCCTCACCTCGCTCATCTCGTCACAAATCGACATCCACCGCCAATACGGCGGTGTTGTCCCCGAAGTCGCCTCCCGAAACCACGCTCTCCGAATTCGTCCACTCGTCGAACAAGCTCTCGCTGATGCCAACGTCACCCTAGAACAAATCACCACCTTTGCTGCCACCAATGGGCCTGGGCTCGCTTCCTCACTTCTTGTCGGACTCTCCTACTCCAAAGGCCTCGCAGCAGCTTCCAACAAACCCTTCTACGCGATCAACCACATGGAAGGCCATCTCCTCTCTCCCTTTCTCGACGAGGGCCAAGTCCCTCCCCACTTAGCTCTCATTGTTTCTGGAGGCCACACCCTCCTCATCGATGTTCAAGGTTTCAACAACTACAACGTAGTTGGCCGCACCATCGACGACGCCGCGGGTGAAGCTTTCGACAAAGTCGGTCGCATGCTACACCTCCCTTACCCTGGAGGTCCCGAAATCGAAAAACTTGCTCACTCCGGAAATCCCGACGCTTTCGATTTCCCTCGTGCTCATATCCAAGACGCCCCCCTCAATTTCTCATTTTCGGGACTCAAAACGGCAGTCCTCTATCAACTCCAAAAACTCTCCACCCCAAAAAAACACCTCCCCGATCTCTGTGCTTCATTCCAAGCTGCCGTAATCGACACTCTTGTCAAAAAATCTCTCAAAGCAGCACAACAGACAGACCACAAAACCATCACCCTCTCCGGCGGTGTCGCCTGCAATCGCACCCTTCAAAACGCCCTCCGAACCTCAGCTCAAGGAACAGGCATCGAAATCAAAACCACCCCCAACCACCTCACCACAGACAATGCCGCCATGATCGCCTTCGCCGCCCTTCTTTCCTCCGAAAACCGCCCCCCCGATCCACTCAACACACCAATCGACCCAAACTTAAAAGTCACCTGACAAATTTCACAACGCCTCCCCAAAAACCAACGTCACCTCCAATTCCTCCTGACCAAACCTTCCATCCTCAACAACCAAAGCCCTCTCGCCGACATACCGACCAGCCTTTCCATACGTTCGAAGAGATGCTCTGTGCAATTTCCCTTTTACCTTTTTACCCTTCACCCCACTGAATCTCAAAAACAACTTCCCTTTCTTCTCTCCACTCAATTTTTCAAACAGTTCCGTCAAGTCCACGCCAACCTCCAAGGGTGAATCATCTTTAGGTCCCGCCAACGGAACGTTTCCACCTCCACTCCTCCGAAACAATGGCCAACCATTGAATGCTTCCGGCATGATCTCAAAATCTGGCTCACTGGCCTCCACATCTTTTGACACCCCAATCACCATCCGCAAATCCGTCCGATCACTACAAGACAAACTCATCTTCAACGTTTTTTGCGGAACATAACGCGACACCTCAACTCGCCCCAAATAATTCCCTCTCTTCCAGGTCTGATCAATCATCGCACGATAAAGGAGATAAATCTTCCCATTCTTAGACCACTTCTCACCCCATGAATTGACCACAATATAAGCACCTCGCTCCCAATCAGCCAAAGTCACTTTCCCATCTCCATTGAGATCAACATCATTGGTAATCTGACCATCCCCATTCACATCATAGCCCACATGATCATCATAGCCCACACAGGTAATCCCGTGACCATACCCACTCGGCCCCCAACTCACCCACACATCTTCCCCCGCCCCATACTCACCCTTCGGAATCGTCTTCGTCACTTTTCCCAACTCTCCCATCCGCCCATCTAAGGCAAACAACCCACCAATCGCCCCTCCCCTCTGGCTCGGCCGATTCCTGTCGTAAAGCCAGCCTCTCGCCTCATTCAACTGCGCCACCGAACCAGCCGGAGAATAACGATAGCCCGATACCCGATACTCCATCGCCTCCCTCCAAACATGATACCCATTGGGCCACTTGCCAATTTTATCGAGACGCACTCCCCCATAAGATTTGGCCGTCGGAATCCCCACCCTCTTCGCCACCTCCCACCCGTGATAAGCCTCAGATCCAACGTTCTTCGCCTGATTCATCATATTCCATGAAAAATGAGCCGGGAAACGAGTCGCATTCGAATTCGCCGCCTCCCCATTCAGCACATTCATTTCATAGGTAAAGATGGAAGCGATCGAAGCAAACTGACCACAGGCCCCCCAAACTTGCTTGTATACCGGAGGATATTGCTCCCTCGACGAATTATCCACGCGTGATGGTAAACGCAACGGGTCAACCTTGACCTCTCCCACATCCGCCCCCTTGGCTCCTTCCCAAGTATCATAATTTTTCCCCAGTGAAGGTGGCCTCGTAAAATGCCCCGGATACTCAACCTTCGGAGCTGCCCCACCCTCCCCAAAGACAAGCCCAATCAAAATCACATAAACTCCTCCAACAACAGATCCAAGGCGACGACAATTCATAATCAAAAACTCAATAGGTGCTTCATTCATTTCTACCAAATTCCCCCGCAAGATATTTCAAGGACACCCCCGGAAACCCCAAAAGAGATCGCCTTGAGAAATCCATCAACTACCTTCTCAAATCATGAAAAGACTCACCCTCTTGCTCTCTCTCACTCAAATTGCCACCTCCAGCGAACTCAAACCCATCCCCCTCTGGTCTGGCACTGCTCCCGGTGAAGACCAACAAGAAATCGCCCCCGAAAAATCCGAAACCCGAGGAAAAGACAAACAAGTCTACACCATCAACGTCTCAAACCCAACCATCACTCTCTATCCTGCCCCACAAAGAAAAGCTCCGAATACCGCCGTCGTCGTCGCGCCAGGCGGCGGCTACAACCTTCTAGCATGGCAACACGAAGGCACCGAAGTCTGTCAATGGCTCAATCAGATTGGAGTCACCGCCATCCTCCTCAAATATCGAGTACCTCGACGCCAAAACCTCCCCAAACACCATGCCCCACTCCAAGACGCCCAACGCGCGATCAGCCTCGTCCGCTCTAAAGCGAAAGAATGGAACATCGATCCCAAATCGATCGGCATGCTCGGATTCTCAGCAGGAGGCCACCTAACCGCATCGACTCTCACCTCCGACGGCACCACCACCTTTCCCAAAGAGTCAATAGACCAATATTCTCCCATTCCAAACTTCGGCATCCTCGTCTACCCCGCTTACCTCAAAGCTCCCCAAAAAACCAACCAACTCGCACCCGAAATCAATATTACCCCAAACACGCCCCCACTTTCATCGTCGTCGCCCACGACGACACCGCCTATGTTGAAAGCTCTGCTCTCTTTTACTTGGCAATGCTCAGAAACAAAAGAAATGCGGAACTCCATATCTTTGCCAAAGGAGGACATGGTTTTG
This sequence comes from Akkermansiaceae bacterium, assembly GCA_020627645.1. Classification (GTDB taxonomy): domain Bacteria; phylum Verrucomicrobiota; class Verrucomicrobiia; order Verrucomicrobiales; family Akkermansiaceae; genus SW10. Next base: position 5,088 of record JAHDGN010000082.1, on the reverse strand, counting down.
GCATGAAAAAAATCCCCTACCGTGCCTCACAATGGACCACTCAAGCGTCCGAATGGATGAAGGAGATGCAGCTTTTGAAATAACTCATCATCCCTAACAGTATTCAGGCCATGAAGCTCGCTCTTCTCCTAATCACGCTATTGTCCAGCTGCCTTCTCCAAGGGAAATCATACCTCATTTTCCTCGTCGACGACCTCGGATACATGGATATCGGCGCCAACAACCCGAACTGCTTTTACGACACCCCTCACATCGATAAACTAGCCGCTTCCGGCATGAAGTTCACAAACGGCTATGCTGCCAACCCCGTTTGCTCCCCATCTCGGTTCGCGATCCAAACCGGTCGCTACCCCACCCGTAAAAAATGCACCGACTTCTTCTCAGGGAGACGTGCGGGGAAATTTGCTCCAGCTGAACTGCACAGCCAACTTGATCACGACGAAGTCACCATTGCCGAAGCCCTCAAAGAAAAAGGCTACCGCACCTTCTTTGCCGGGAAATGGCACCTCGGACCAACCGCCGAATTTTGGCCCACCAAACAGGGTTACGACGTCAATGCCGGAGGGTTCAAGAAAGGAGGCCCCTATGGAGGCAACAAGTATTTCTCCCCCTACGGCAATCCACGACTCACTGACGGGCCCGAAGGCGAGCACCTCCCAGACCGGCTCGCCACCGAAACTTGCAAATTTATCGAAGCCAATAAAAACACCCCCTTCTTCGCCATGCTCTCGTTCTACTCAGTCCACACCCCTCTCATCGGCCGACCAGACCTCGTCGAGAAATACAAAAAGAAAGCTGAAAAAATCACTGGAGAAGAATTCGCAGAAGAAGAACAAACCATCGGCAACAAAAAACGACGAGTTCGCATTCTACAAAATCACGCCATTTACGCAGCCATGGTCGAGGCGATGGATGCCGCTGTCGGCAAAGTCATCGACAAAATTGAATCCCTCGGGCTCTCAGACGAAGTAGTCATTTGCTTCACCTCCGACAATGGCGGCCTCTCAACCTCCGAAGGACACCCCACCTCCAACCTCCCGCTGCGCGGAGGCAAAGGCTGGATGTACGAAGGAGGGATTCGCGAACCATTCCTCATCAAATGGCCTGGGGTAACCAAACCCGGATCCGTGAACCACACCCCAGTCATGGGCATCGACTTCTTTCCCACCTTCATCACCGCTTCCAACGCCACCATGCCCGCTCAAATCGATGGCATGAACCTCCTTCCCCTTCTTAAAGGTGAACCCGTCGAACGCCCACCGCTCTTTTGGCACTACCCACACTACGGGAACCAAGGAGGCTTCCCCTCTGGAGCCACCCGCCAAGGCGACTGGAAACTCATCGAACGCTACGAAGACGGCCGAGTCCACCTCTACAACCTCAAAGAAGATCCCGGAGAAAGAAACGACCTGGCCCGAAAGCATCCCGAAAAAGTCAAAAAACTCCGCGCCCAGCTCCACGCCTGGTATCAAGAAACGAATGCCCAATTTCTCCAACCCAAAAAAGGTAGCACCGAACAACCCTGGCGCCCCAAGAACCCCAACTAAAACGTAGCGGCGACTTCCAGTCGCCGAGCCAGCCAATAAAAACAAAATCTAAAACCCCACCGGGTCCAATCCATAAAACCTCACCAACTCTCCATACAGCTCCTCATACTCCCTCTTTAACTGCTTTGGCTTCTCAAAAAACGTCTCAGTCGCCACTGCAAAAAACTCCGCCGGATTGGTCCCCCCATAAGGATCCAACACCGTCTTCTTTCCCCTTTCCAAATCCTCACAGAAATCTTCATACGCCTCCGAAAATTCCATCGCCCATTTACCAACCCGATTTCCCTGCTCCAATACCGGCAAACCATCTGCCACCCCATTTTCTTGATCCAATTGATGAGCAAATTCATGGAGCACCACATTCAACCCATCCCTCTCATCCTCACCACCCCGCTGGACACTCCGCCACGATAAAATCACCGTCCCTGACTCCCAACTCTCGCCTAATCTCACCGTCTCATCATCCTCATCACGCCCCCCCTGAAATGCATCTGGATAAATCAAAACCGACCTAAGTTTGCGGTAAAATCGATGATCTCTCCCCACCAACAAAAGCGCCGCCTGAGCCATAATCACCACCTTCATCTCTCGCGTCACTTCTCCCAAATCACCACAAGCCTCAAAATTTTTCTCCTCAATCAACACCTGCGTCAACCGCTCCAAATGAGCCCGAATTTGATCCGGTAACATTCCAAACAAATCAAAATGATCCCTTAGATACCCCCGATCCTCCTCGCTCAATGGCCCAGCTTTCGCCAATGCTCTCGCCATCCTTCTCTTCGCACTGCCAAACGCCCACACTCCAATCGCAATCATCGCAACCAACCAAACAATCCAATAAAACCATGTCATCGCCAAGACCCTAACCGATCCTCCCAATATCACAAACCACACCTCCATTGATTCCTCACCCAAAATACGCTCCAATCACCGTCATGAAAACGTCCCCCCGCCTCATTGTCCTCACCACCCTCTCCGCCTTGATCCTTCTCCTCACCACCCTTGGAATCTCTGGAATTCTACAAATCCCCCTCTGGCTCTCACTCCTCCCACTTATTCCCTTTGTCTCCATCATTCCTCGCTTCCCCAAGCTTCTCCTTACACCACCCATTCTTTTCCTAATTCTCATTCTCTGGCGAAACACCCGCACCCCCTCCCATCAAAAAAACTGGGAGATCGAAACCCAACAACTCGCGACCTCCAAAACATCCAAGCAAACCCTCACCGTCAAAAACTTCCGAAACTTCGATTGGTCCACCAAATCTCCAAAACCAAATTGGGAAACTCGCACATTCCCCCTCGACCAACTGTCTCAAATCGACCTCCTCATCGAACCCCTCCCCGGTTCGACCCGCTTTGCACATGCCATGCTGACCTTTCATTTTGGTCCACAAAAGCACCTTTGTCTTTCCATCGAAACCCGACGCGAAATCGGAGAAAAATACGGCATCATTCCTGGCGCCCTCAATCAATTCGAACTCATACACGTCCTTGGATCTGAAAACGATCTCTTCCAACTGCGAACCCAACATCGGAACTCAGAAATTTACCGTTTCCCACTTAATCTCACCCCCGAACACCAACACAACCTCCTCAAGCAACTCCTTGAAAGCACCAACCAAATCGCCAAGCAACCAACCTTCTATCGATCTCTCACCCACAACTGTACTACCGCCCTCATCAAAGAAGCGGACATTCTCCTGAAAGCCAAAAAACAAAAACCTCTCGGACTCCGACTCGAATCCATCTTCACCGCCCGCCTGCCCTACGTTCTCCACAAACGAAACCTCCTCCAGCATCCACCCCACCACACTCTCAACTTTCAGAACTTCCTCACCGCATCCCCCCACCAACATTGACACCGACCTCGCCCCCCCGATTTTCGACAACCTCGATAAAAACAACTCCTCCTCACCAAAGATGACTCTAGAATCATTATGCCATTTCTAGTTTCAAAAATCCTTCCTCAATGATTCAAATCTGAGCTAAGCTCCTAGGATCAATGAATTCCAGGAAGAAGGTTACCCCGATCACCATATTCAATTTTCTTCTTGGCCGTTCCGACGCAATCCGAGCCATTGCCTCAACCAAACACATCCTCCTCCTTTCCCTTCTATTCATCATCTCATCAGGCCTCGCCCGCAACTACGACCATCACCTTCTTCTCAAAGAGCCAAAATGGATCCTCGGCCCATTCTTCATGGCATTCTTCAATTCTTTAGTCATCTTCCTCTACCTAAAGACTCTCATACGTCTCCCCACACCAAATAGCCCCTTTCATAACTACCTAGCTTTTCTTCGCTGTTTTTTGATGACAGCTCCCCTAGCACTTCTTTACGCCATCCCAATCGAACATCTGACGACTCCACTACCAGCGGCTCAATTCAATTTCCTACTGCTGATCATTGTATCCATTTGGAGGGTCACACTAATGGTCCGCACTCTTCAATCGCTCTTCAAAACTTCAATCCTGACCTCGCTGCAGTTGGTTCTCATTCCAACAACACTCGAGATGTTCATTGCCACTCTGGCAAAAAGTTTTGATGTCGTCAGTCTAATGGCTGGAAACTATCAAACTGCACCAGAGCGTTTTCTCACTTTCGCCTCCCAACTAGTCTCAACAATTTCGATCGTCTTATTCGGAGTTTTTCTCCTGTCGCTCGCTTTCAACCATGGCCCTTTCTTTCGCCGAACAAAAGTTCACACAGCAGCGAACATAAACCACCAAAGTCAAATCCACCTAACATCATGGATTCTCGCAGCTACAATATTGACAACTCTCTGCGCCTTTTCATTACGTCCTCAAGAACAGCTCAGAAATAAGCATGATCTCAAAGAACTTCTAACAAAAGGAGCATACCATGAAGCCTCAGTATTTCTGTCGACCAAATCAGCCTCATCCTTCCCTCCCCATCACGCACTTTCTGAGAAACCCACTCACCTCTTTACTGCCCCAGATGCTCTACTGATCCTTGCACAAGATATAGTTTGGCCAGATTGGTTTCGCCAACATCTTGAAGATGAGGTGGTCCAATGGTATGAGAAAGCAGCCCCCTTTTTACGACGGCAATCGCAACGCAACTCCATCTACCAAGACTTTCCATCCCACCTTAACCTACAGGAATTTTCTGACCAATATACCCCGGGAATAAGAGTTCCTTCTCCCCCGATCGAAGGCGACCCAAAAGAACTCGAGAACGGAAGCTCTGCAACATCTCGTGAAGCAATGCCAAGGACCCAAAATTCAATGACGCCTGAGTTTTAACGTGAATCACCATTTGTCACAACAATCTGAAAATCGCATCGGTCACACCCTTCTACCTGATAAATTAAGCCAATAGATTTTTCCGCCCAATTTCCAGTATCTGATACTCGATATTGAGATCCTCCAACGATCTCGACTCGATGGCAGAAAGAAAAAGGATCGAAAGAACTCGCAAAACTTCTAGAAATGCCAGATTCTCGGAGATTCACAACAAACGGCTCACTGTAAACAACCTTAGCCCGGAGCTTCCCACCCTTCTGAAATAAAAAAACTCCC
>JAHDGN010000081.1 GCA_020627645.1 Akkermansiaceae bacterium | reverse complement strand
CGACAGCTGGAACTCTTCTAAATACCCCGCTGCTTGCGGCGGGGATCTTTATTCGCTCTTCCCAAACGAGTCGAAACCGTCGACGGCGTCACCCCAAGGACCTCGGCAGCCTCGTCTGTCGATCGCCCCTCTAAATACCTAAGCACCACCACCTCTCGATACTTTCGAGAGAGAACCTTCAGGGCCCCATCCAACTCAGGCTCCAACTCAGTCCAAACCGAATCTGGATGATCTTCCTTTTCCACGAACTCAGATTTTTCTTCCCGACGACGGCGACGAACCGAAGCCCGAAGATGTTCCCGAGAAACCAAAGCCGCCGCACGATACAACCAACCACTCAACACCGTCTCTTTTTTGAGCTTCCGACATTTCTTAAGAAAAAGAAGAAAGGTCGCCTGAGCAGCATCCTCCGCATCAGCCACATTCCCCAAGATCCGAAGACAAGTGCCATAGACCATTCCCTGGTGCTGATTCAAAATTTCCTCAATAGCGCCAAAGTCGCCTTTCGAAGCGAGCTCAATCAAATCCGCACTCTTCAATTCAGTCTCCAATACTCCGTTCATTCTCAATAACTGATGTTGTTGTCTACAGATGGCCGCCAAAAACCGATCGAGCACAAAAAACGGCGAAAAGAACAAACCCCTATTTTTTAATGAGGACAATAGGGCCGCAGCCTCAAAACAAAAGACTCCAAATGCCAATAATCCCCTATCACCCACTCAAATAGATGTTCACAAAAACACTCCTGTGGCGCAAAACCACTTTTTTCGCCGATCGATGTAACCCCGCTAAACAAAGAGCAAAAGCACCCTTCAAGAGCCAAAAAACTGGCCTCAATACCAACGAATCCAAATGAAAAAAAATCAACTCATCCGTTCCTTCCTTCAATTGCTCATTCTAGCTTCATTCCTACAGGCTAAAGAAACAACCATCACCTCAAGCGGACAAAGTTTAACCATCTCAATACCCTCATCAGCATCGAAATTCTATCTTCTCAAAAAATCATCAGATCTCAAAAATTGGATCAACATCTCAAACGCCATTCGCGGGAACGACAATAAAGTTTCCGAAACGATTCCCGTTTCCAACGATCCAAAAGCCTTCTTCCAATTTGAAATTCACAACCTCTTCGCTCCAATCACCATCGATAGAGCCCTCGCAGACCAACTCATTGGAGATGGTACTTTGGAAAAACCTGGCACCTATCAATCAAATTCCAATGAGGCTGGCACATTTTCACTTGCAAGCGATCTTGGGCTAGGTGCTCCCATTACCATCGAAGGAACGTGGTCCTGGGCCCCAAATCTAAACAACCCAAATGAAGTTCGTTTGATGATGACCATCACCAAATATATCGACCCAAACTCCAATTTTACCGGAAATCCTGACGAATACGCCATGCTATTTGGATCCCCAGTTCCATCGAGCTCGACGTATAATATTGTCTACGGAGGGCCCCGCAAGGGCACGATCGATGGAATTGACCACCTGAGCGACGGAAGCCAGGAGGCCTCCGACCAAGAAACCTTCAACCTTTAAGAGCCACCATTTTTCGACGACAGATAGATCGAGGAAAACAAACTGGCACCACCCCTCGGACACCTTCCGAGGGGTGTCATTTTTTATGAAAACCATAAATTTACTTCATTCAAGAAGCAGTTGACTGCTGAATCAGACAAAGAAGAGGTTCCCAGCTCATACCAAAGTAAAAGAAATGACATCCCACCCCGTATATTCTTGAGTCATTGATCTCCCCATCACAAGAAACACATCACAAATATGAGCCTCAAAAAGATCATTCCCTTGTTCACCAGCTTGCTCCTTGCCCACCTGGCAACCAACTCAGCCTCAGCTCGAGAAGCACTCACCGGTATCGTCAAAGGCTCGTCCTACTACAAGGTTCACCCCCTCTTTAACCCACACCCAAGCGACAAACGTAACTACTCAATCTCCCGCTTTGGTCCCGTCGGGATCGGGATCGACATCGTCCAGCCAGGGTACCAAATGAAAATTAAAAACGTCGAAAAGGGCTCCCCATCCGACGGAAAACTCAAGGCGGGACAATTCATTGAATCTATCAACGGAGAGAAACTCAAAGACATCGATCCTCGCCTATGGCTTGGTAACGTCATTGCGAAAGTCGAAGGCTCTGACGGAAAACTCGCATTCCAGATCAAAGGGGCGGCCAAGCCCATCATGGTGCAAATCCCAGCTCTCGGAAAATACAGCAAAACCTGGCCTCTCAACTGCAAAAAATCTGACAAAATCGTCCGCGCTCTTGCCGACAACCTCATCAAAAAAGGCAATCAAGCCGGCCCCGACCTCAAAGGCATCGGCCTCCTCTTCCTCCTCTCGACTGGAGAAGAGAAAGACCTCGAAGTCGCTCGCACCTGGATCAAGGCTCTCGTCGAGCAGTTCAAAGACGTCAAATCTATCGATCGTAACGACTACTTCACCTGGAAACTCGCTTACGGTGGGCCAGCTCTCTGCGAATACTACCTCCGCACCGGAGACCAGTCCGTGATCCATCTCATCAACCTCCTCGCCGACTGGGCGAAAAAAGCAATGTATAACGGAGGGTGGAGCCAACGAGGACTCACCATCTCATTCCCCTACATGAACGGTGCCCACATCAATGCCTGTGGAGTCCACGTCGTCACCTTCCTCCTCCTCGCCAAAGAATGCGGCGCCAAGGTTGATGAATACACCCTGCAAACTTCCCTCAAACAATTCTACCGCTTCGCCGGACGCGGCAACACTCCCTACGGCGACGGATTACCGGAAATGTCTTTCGTCGATAACGGCAAAACAGGAGCCCTCGCCTTCGCCATGGCCGCCGCTGCCAACCTCACTCCAGAAGGTGAAAAAAGCCTCTACGCCAAAGCACGAGATGCTTCCGCCGTAAAATCCTTCTACTCCACTTCATGGCTCAACCACGGCCACACCGGTGGTGGCGTCGGCGAAATCTGGCGCGGTGCATCCATGGGACTCATGGCGAAAAAGAAACCCACCAAACACCGCGAGTTCATGAACAACCGCCAATGGTTCTACGACATCTCACGGCGTCACGACGGATCTTTCGGAATCGTCGGCGGAGGCCGCCGATACGACAAAGAACTCTGGGGCACCGGCATGGCCCTCTCCTACACCATTCCCCGCAAAACTCTCCGCATCTCCGGAGCACCTCCAACAAAATTTTCCAAAACTCATCAACTTCCCAAACGCCCCTGGGGAAACAAAAACGACGACCACTTCTACCGACTCGATCCCGCATCGAGCTCAACCCTAACCGCCAAAGACATCGACGCCGAAAAACTTGCCAACGACTCATCCTGGCCTGTCTATCGACGACTCTCAGACCCAAAAGTCACCGACCAAACCCTCCTCTCGCTCGCTCAGCACCAAGACCATGGAATCAGGCGCTATGCGGCCGATGCGATTCATAAACACAAACGTGATCACCTCATTGTTCCCCTCCTGAAGAGCAAAGATCCTCGTGCTCGACACGCCGGCACCCTCGTCATCCACGGCACTTTCAAACGTCGCCCCATGAGCAAAAGCCGCATCACCGAGGAGATGATCACCCTGATCTCCGGAATGCTCCAAGACCCCAACGAATCATGGTGGGGCACCTACAGCGCCATCATGTGCCTCACTCTGTGCGACGCCGACAAAATCCAGCCCCACTTCGACAAACTCGTCCAATGGTTCGAACACGACGAATGGTGGCTCAGCATGGCCGCCATGACCGCTCTCAACAAAGTTGTCACCGACCCGAAACACTACCAAACCTTGCTGCCGAAATACGGAAAAAAACTCCTCAACAACCGCCGCGCCGTCCCACTCGGACCAGTTCGCCAACTCGCCAAACAGCTCCAATCCGCCCCACCCGAAGTCCAAAAGCTTGGCGCCGCCACGCTCAAACAAGTCTACACCCATTTCCCAACCGGATATACCGGACCCGGAGGGGTCTCCATGCATGCCGCCGCCGACTTCTTCCAACGAGAGTTCAATAACATCATCAAATCGATCCCCAACGGAACCAGCGTCCTCAAAACCATTCCAAAACGCTCTGCCAAATGGCAAAAAACCCACAACGACAAAGACCGCTACCAATACAACGGCCAATTCAAAAACATCTCCGCCATCCTCGGCAAATGGACCCTCATCGATCGCGTTGAAAAAAGTGATGACTTTAAGGCCAACAAAAAAATGAACCCCGGCCGCCGCCCCCCATTCAAGGACATCACTTTCAATAAGGGCGGAAAGACCAACAACGCCACCCTCCTTTGGTCAGGAAAAAACCTCATCGATCTCAACCGAAACGAGGTCCTACGGATGGAAGGGAAAACGATCGATGGAACCACCTATCTCTTTATCGAGGCTGGCGGCTTCACCACCGCAAAACCAAAAGATTGGCACCCAGGCTGGTTCGTTCTCAAGAAGGGGAAATAGGTCCTTCTTCAATCTCTCGAACGCCAAATACAAGTCTCAAGGAACAACTTAGTACAAAAAGCACAACGCACCCCAAATCAAACGACTCATACACCACAAGATCGGGTTGATTGGTATTGTTTTCTCGGGCCAATCAACCAAGTTGAAGACAACTCGCATCTCGACAGACCATCGATATAAAACAGAAGAAAAGGCTTCAACTGAGCGTTGTGTTTCTATCCCTTGTCTTAAACAACTGTGAGGAGGGTAATCCGAAAGGAAACCTCCAAGATGATGACACAGCGGAGGAGCATTTTGTTGAACAAAAACCTCCATCTTTTGACGAACTCAAAAATTTTGTCGAAGCACAGCCAAAAAGCACCCTCAATGAATACGGTGTTCTCGGAATGATTTACGGAGGAGACTCAGATTTTCTGACTCTGAGAGCATTCCTCCGCTCTCAAGGCATAAAAGCCAGATATGACAACCGTGTTGGTATCTGGATCGTAGAAGTTCAATTAAAAGATTTTATGGACACCTTGAACCTTCTCGAGAAAAAAGCATTTCCTATTGAATTCAAACCAACAATTGACTGGCTTTACGAAGAATTTTCAAAAAATCAGGTAGAAGCTCTAGAACAGCTCTAACTTTATTGCGAGAGATTAGTTCACGATCGCTACTCTGCCAACCACTCCACCAAAAACTCTCTCAACGCATCTTCAGAAGCTTTTTCATCTCCCCTCACCCAGGCTATACGCGCTCGGTGAAAAGCATCTCCCGCTAAAGGCAACCGCCGGTTAACCTCACTTCGGTTCCTCAACAAAGGATCTCTCATAGGCGGACAAAGCTCCAACACCTTCCCCACAAATTCCCCAAACTCAACACCCGTAAACCCACGACCTTTAAAGTTCCTTCGAGCCAAATACTCAATCAATGGTCGATTGTCCGTATTCACCGGATAGCTCTCCAACAACGACCGCGCCTCCGTCAAATTACCCGCATAAAAAAATAAAATCGTCTGCGGATCCAACGGTAAATCAAACCCCAACAACTCTTCCACCCCCTTCCCTTGCACCGCTAAAAATTTGTCCTCCTGACGATCAAGATCACACCCGGGCAAAACCTCGCCCCCATGCCCAATCAACGCCACATACTCAGCACCCGGATGAAAATTATGACGCCACATCGAAACCCGATCAAACACCTCCACCATCGTTCTCGCCACAATCATGAACTCATTCTTCCCCAACTGATACAACGGTAACCACTGCACAAACACCCCTCCCTCCGACAATCTTTCCCTCGCCGACTCAAAATGCTCCCGACTATACAAACTCCCCGCACCAGACCGATAAGGAACAAACAAATCCGAATTAATCATCCCAAACATCTCATTCGTCGCCCCCAAATAATGACGCCCATCAGCCACCACCACCTCCGCACGAGAATCCTCAAACAACCCAGCCGTATAATCAAAACCATCAACGTCCGTGAAATGATCTCGCGCCGCATCCACGACCTCCGGAATCAGCTCACACGCCACAACTCGTTTCACCTTTTTAAACTTTGGATCCAACGCACCTCCCGCCGTGATCCCCGTCCCCACTCCCAGAAAAAACACACTCTCTGTCTCCGGATAAACCATCAACGGTAAATCCGCCTGAAACTTCTCGCCAAAGGCCCCACCTGTCGTCCCTAAGGAATAATCGCCACCCATCTTAATACCAATTCCTCCACGCCCCTCCACCCCCGCCACTGTCGCTTCACTTCCCTCCCAAACCTGAACCAATCGCTCCCCGTCATTCAACCTCACCACAGGCAAGTCCCTCCACCCCACCCCCAAAATCAAAAGCATCAACAAAACCCCCGAAACAATTTTCACACCAACTCCCGCAAAACTCCGTCCAACCGACGAAATGAAAACCATCAACAAATAAATCACCCCCACAACCCGCAAGCTTCCCCACATCCCAAATCCCCCCAAAAAGAAGAATCCACCAACCATCGCCCCCACGATTGCCCCCGCCGTATTAAACGCTACTAATCTTCCTAAGGAAACTCCCACCGAGGCCATCCTCCTTTCTTCAAACTTCATCAGAAACGGAAAAATCGTTCCCAGGAGAATGGCCAATGGCCCCACAACCAGCGCAACCTTGCCAAAAACATCCCACACATAGGCCGACCAACTTCCCCCCGCCTCAACCACACTCATTCCATCTGTCACCCATAAAAAGAGTCGAGGAGTCACCACCAAAATCCCGACCCCAAAGATGATCAAACCACCCAAAATCAAACCCGGAGAACACTTCAACCGTGCCAACCCCGAACTCAAGATCGCCCCCAATCCCAAACTCAGTAAGACCACCACTAAAACCGTCGCAAAGCTATAGACCGAATTGTCAAAAACCTGAGAAAACATCCTCGTCCACAAAACCTCTAACACCAAAATTCCAAAACCAGAAACAAAGCTAAGAAGCATCACCCGCTTGCCATCACCAGTCCGCTCAACATCAACGCGCCCCTCTTCTCCCCCCCTCTTCTCACCCCCCTGCCTCTCTAACAACCTTCTTTCCTGACGACTCAATCGAGCCGATTCTCCCTCAACAACCTCATCACAACTCAAATCGCCCTCCCCAAAACCACCGCGAGATAACCAAAAACTCACTGCTCCAATCCCCAACGAAATCATCACCGCCAACCCACAGGTCAAATGAAAGCCCAGCCACAACGGCAACCAAAACCCTGCCACCGCAGCCCCCAACGCAGCCCCAATCGTATTCACCCCATACATCAAAGCTGACAAGCTCCCAAAGTCTCCTCGACGCTTCACCACAAACCGCCCCATCACCGGAATCGTCCCGCCCATAAAAAATGCCGGCGGAAAAATCAAAGCAAGCGAAAGCAAAAATTTCACCCCCAGCAACATCCACCCCGTCCCAATACTTCGAAAAATCGAAGGATAAACCGCTTCAAAAAACCACAACACCACGAAATATAACAAAGCCATCACCGCAATCCCCACTTCAAGCCAACCATACAACTGAAGAGGGTGCCCAACCCTCTCAACTTTCTTCCCAAAAAACCAACTCCCCACTGCCACCCCCGCAAAAAATGCAGCAAATGTCGTACCAGAAGCCTGCGCTGTATTCCCAAAAAGCAAACCCAACTGCCTCATCCACAAAACCTGATACACCAGAGCGGCAAACCCTGACAAAAAGACCAGAACGAGCGGAATAAAAATTCCACTACCTCGATTTTCAAGTCGAAGACTCATTCCCGAAAACCTAGGGAATCACGATCGACATGACAACACCCGCCCCGTTTATTCAACAACCTTCAATCGATAAAATCCTGGGCCACCCAAATCAGGCAGCAAAATAGTGACTTCATCAAATTCCGTTCCCGGCACCACCGTCACCCCACCTTCACTCGCCTCCGGAATCAACACCGAGGTCCAATTCTCCAAATCATCACTATATTCAAAAAACTGACCCAAATTCCCCTCAAACGGCAAATGATAACGACGATAGGTCATCGAGGTTTCAGATGAAAAATCTGGAAAAATGGCCGGATCAGAATCCAAAGGATCCCCACCCAAAATCATTTCCAACAAATTCGGAACCCCATCTCCGTCAGGATCATCTCCCGCTCCATCATTCAAGCCAGCAGTCAACCCCTGCGCCCCATCATCCGCCCAGGCATCATATGAAATTGGCTCCCCATTCCCCAAAACAACATCCGCAAAGGTCAACGCGGCAATCCCATTCGCCCCAAAGATCAAATCCGACTGATTCTGATTCCACTGCTTCCCCTTCAAATAAGTCAGCCTTAAGGCATTGGACGGCCCCGAAAGATCAACCGTCAACCGATTCCCCACCCTAGAACCTCCCGTCACCAATCCCCCCACCCCATCCAAAAAAATCAAACTGTTGACCCCGTTATCCCACGCTGCCATCGGTTGATCAAATTCCATCACCACCTGGGTTCTCGCCACATTACCATACCAGGCTCTCACTAGGTTAGGGGCCGTCACTGCCCCCGAAGGCGTCACCCCATAATGGTCCGCCTCCACCATTGGTAAAACTAAGTCCGCAAAAAATCGATACCCAGCCTCATTGTAATGACAAACAGAACCGGGGATAATTCCTACCGAACTCATCAAACGCATATTCGAATACAATCCCGATAACCCACGCTGCACTTCCCTCAACTCATCAGTCTGATTATTACTCCCACACGCCGCAGGCCAAATCTGAAAAACATAATAATTCTGGATGTTTGGAAAGTCCACTTTCCAAGCTCCAGTCATCTGAACAAAGTAATCCTCGTAAAACTCATAATCAAAACCAGGATCCGGACCATTCGCACCCTGGTTATTCTCCCCTTGGTGCCAAAAAGCGGCACGAATTCCATGACTCAACCGAGCCCCCGTCACACGGTTATACATATTGGCATAAATCTGATGCTCGTTATTCCCTCCCGGAATCCCTCTTCCCAAAGGATTGGGCAAATGCTGATCAATTCTCGTCCCCCCCCGCGCAGCGTTGATAAAACACACAGGCATATCATAGGTATCCACCAAGTCGTTCGCCAAAAACCAACCCCACACCCCAATTTCCATTTCCGACCCCTTACTAATCGCTCCACCCCACCCCTGAGTTAATCCATAAGTTTTAATCCAGGGACTGGTCGTAAAATTATTCGGCGCCGTGTTGTCGATCGCATGAGCATTCGACTGCCCCTCAATCAAATACGCATCTCCACACACAATTCCCGAAACTGCACTCACCACCGAATCCACCCCTCCATTCGTCACTCCATACTCAACCTTATAAGTCACCTTGCCAGCATCAACAGGCACACTAAATGCATATCGACCACCAACCAACCCCTGACGGGTCGTACTCACCAACACGTCCCCACCATCCGTCGAATACAACTTCAAAAACACTTCATCCGGAGCCCCACCCTGACTCCCATTGTAGTAGATCGTTCCCTGATTGGTTGAGCCCTCTCTCGCGATAAATTGCCCCTCCACCACCTTTTCATCAATCCCTGGAATTCTAGACACCCAAGGGTCCGAAGCAGGCTCCGTCACCTCAATCGTCTTCGACACCAAAACCGGATCACCACCGTTTTCTAGACCTAAGGTCACGGTCATCAATCCTCCACCTTGCGAACGAATCAAATTCAAATCACTCGCCCCCTCATTCATCACCGTGGCCACCCCTTCAACCGACCAATCATAGGTCACCACTCCAGCACCTGCCGCCTGCATTTCAGCAAGGTTCAAAAGACTCGGCGTCACCACAATCGGATCTCTCCCATTCCACACCGAAGGCCCATTCAACACAAATTTGGGCTCCGGGATCGCTTCGACAATCGTCACAGGCACCTCAATCGTCCTCGTCTCAGTTGGGTAGATCGCCCGAAATTCGATCGTAAATTCCTTGTCCCCCGAAACCCGCTCCGAGGAAATCTCAGTTGTAAACTGATCACTCGCCAAAATCGTCTCAACCCCTCCTTCCTTCTTCACCCAATAAACCTTCTGCGCCCCCTGCGCAACTCCACTCAAAGTCACCACCCCCGTACCCTCCGGCAAATTAACCACCGAAGGACTCACCGAAAAATCCGTTCCCGGCTGCACCAATGTCCCGACCAATCGCTGCAACTCCCGCTGATTCTCATACTCCATCTTCACCCAATGAGGCGACCTCACCACATTCGACACCCGAACCTCATCCAAATCACCAGAAAATTGATACGAATTATTCCTTCCTCCCAAACTCAAGAAGCTCACGTTCGGCAACTGCATATTTCCCCCTCCAGTTGAGGTATCCAACTCACCATTGATATACAACCGAGCTTCATTCCGCTCATAGGTATGAACCACATGCGTCCACTCCGATAAATCAAACTGAGTCTGACCACCCACTCCAGCCCCCCCGAAAAATCCATCGACCCGCACAAACCCCGGATTGTTAACATCCAATTGTACTTTTCCCTGAAACTGCTCCTGCCCCCATGCCAAAACAATCACATTGGAAGATGTTGGTCTCACCCACATCTGCGTCGTCGATGGCTCATCTCCCTGGGGTAAAGTCGTAATACTATCACCAGCAATAATCCGATTCCCCTCCTCAAAGTTCCTCCCGTCACCAACGATCCCCCCCGCCACATCCGGCTCAAAAAACGCCGATGGACTGGACGGAGTTGTCGTGCCCACAGAATCCTCCAAAGAAGTCCCCAAATGCATCACAACCTCATAGCCATTTGAATCGCTAAAAACCCCACCCCCATTCGATTCGCTGGCCACTCCCGCCCGCCCCCAATACATCCGGATCTCTTGCTTAGAATTTCCCGTGATCGAGGGAACC
>JAHDGN010000080.1 GCA_020627645.1 Akkermansiaceae bacterium | reverse complement strand
CGGAAGAGGAACCAAGCATCAAACTTCATCTTTTGGTCGTTAGTGATGGCCAATTCTGTGGAACCGTCGATTCGGATTTCGGCAAGAGAGTCTCCGTTGATTCGAGCGTATCCTTTGAGATCTCCTGAGGCCATGAAGTTGGAGAGGTCTCCGAGGGCTTCTTGAGGTGAGGCGTTTCCTATGGTGTCGTTGATGAGGAGTTCGAGTTTACGAATGGAGTCGTCGATGGCTTGTCTGATGAGATCTTTTGGATCGCCAAGATACTGGCGGATGATTTGGCCAAGATTTGCTGCAAACGATGAGCCGAGGATGTTTTCGGTGACGGCGCAGGTGAAGTCATTTTTTAAATCGTCGAGGGTCGCACTAGCGAGGTTAATGGAGTTTGTCCATTCGGTATCAATTTCATTGATGACACTTGTCAGTTCGTTGTTGGCGGATGTTAGGGCAGTGCCTAGGAGAGTATTGAGAATATTTCCGCTGAGAGCAGTTTCGATTTCATCGATTTGGTTGAGGACCTGATCAATAAGGGCGGTGACGGGAGCAAGTTCGTCCTCGAGCTGGCTGCCTTCGGGCAAGTCTTCAACGCTTCCAGTGTTTAGGACTGTGGCGAGTTGATTTGCGAGTTGAGCGATTTCGGCACCAGTATTTAGAACACCTTTGAGCGTCTGTAGGTGAGATCTGATCGAGTTTAACTTTTCAAGAATGATCTGTTTCCACTCATCGTTCAGGAGGTCGGGGATCTGTGACTGAATATCAGATATGGCGTTATTGAGAAGGGTTTCAGCATCGGCTGGGGAGGGAGCGTCTCTGAGCGCGTCGAGAAGGGTGGTATCGATGATATTGTCGATGACCTCTTGGATGGCAGGTTTGAGGAGTGCTTCCGCGGTATCCGCGAGGAGTGCATCGAGTTCAAGAACAGCGTCGATACCACCGTCGAGATCGAGGAGTTCGGAATTCTCGAGAAGAGAAGCGACGTTGATTTGAGGAAGGAGATTTTGGAAGGAAACGTTGAAGTTTCCATCAAAGACGAGTTCAGCATTGTCGGGGCTGATTGATTTGACGGCTTGGGCAAATTTGAAGAGGAAGAGGTCTTTGGAGATTGGGTCGCGAGATCGGAAGTAGCCATCACCTTCTAGTCGAACTGGGAATTCGAATTCGATGATGTCTTGCCAATCGCGGTAGACAATGGGGTCGTGGATGGGAAGGGCGCGATAGTCACTCAGTGAAACGTTTGGGGGTAGGCCTCGGTGGTTTAAGTCTGCTCCTGCTTCTGTGGCTAGGTCTTCCCATGGTTTTCGGACGGCAAGAGAAGGGATTGGCCCTGTATTTGAAGATCCAGAGGTGAGCACGACTGGAAGGTCGATGAAGAAGGGGAGGTTGATGGTTCCTCCAACGCTGATGGTAGGGCTCCAGTTGGTGTTTTGAAATTTATTGAGAGAGATTCCGTTCATTGGGGATACCTCGTATTTGGAGGTATTGGGGCCATTGACGAAGAGGTTGGAGGTGGTTGCAAAGCGTGAGATTGGGGTGTTGCCTCCAGTTTCGGGATCACTTTCGGCAAGGATGTTTCCGTTGTAGAATCCGAGAGGGGCGATCAGAGGGGTGTCCGTGAGCCCGATGAGTGTGGAGCTGGAGGTGAGACGTGGGAATCCGTCGCCGGGACCTGGTGGAGGGTTGCATCCTTTTGGTTGTGGGAAATCAAGGGCTAGAGCATCGAATTGGAGTCCCCAGGCGGAGAGGAGTTTGCTGCCTTGGTCATCTTCGAGTGTGGCACTTTCAAATTGCCCCTGGGGGCCGAACATTAGGCTTTCGAATGTGACGGTGAAGTCTGAAGGAAAGGGGATGGTCATGGAGCCATCGACACCAGAAAATATATTTTCGCCGTCGAGGAAGCTGAGGCGGAGTGAGGTGAGTTCAAATTCGGCGCCGCCGAGGGCGGTGAGATTGATGGGGTCGGATGAGGAACTCAGGTGGAGTCCGCTCACACCTGCGCGGCGAAGGTAGTATTTTGAAGCGTTTTCTAGGGGGTAGGGCGGAACCGGTTGTCCGGCGAGGCGACTCACTGCTCCATAGACTTTGTCATTGCAGCGCAGATTCAGGCCTGGGTAGTCGGCAAGGCCCTCGCGATAGGCTCCGGTGGCTGGTCGTTCGGTTCCAGAGTTACTACTTAGAAGGCTGTGTCCGGAGTGGGTTAGTGCGCCAGGGTGTCGTGATGAACTAAGATTGAGAGAGTCTTGCTGGACATGGATTCCTCCGGTCATGAGGACTCCATTATTAAATTTGGTTGTGATTTGGTGTCCGAAATGGAGGGTGTTCTCTTCGTAGTAGCCCATCCACTGAAGAGTGGTTCCGGGCTGAAGGAGATTTCCGGTGAGGGTACAATTGGCGTGAAGGCCACCATCTGGAGTGAAATTCCATTCTCCAGATTCGGGTCCACAGAGAATCCCGTCTTCGGGGATGGGTTGGGATTGTCCATTTTCGCATCCGCGAGGCTCAATTCCTTGAGCATAGCTGATCACGGTTGCGGTAGCTCCGGTCAGTTTACTGGTGTTGCGATTGATTTGGTTGTTTTGGAATAGGATTCGGCTGTTGGCGGTTGTTTGCCAGGAGACATCAAGTTCGGGGAAGTGAGTTTTGATTTGAAGAGCATTGGGGCCGAATTTGTATGGATCGAGAGAGATGTCTACGTTGTGTAGGGTCGCGGCTCCATCGGGGCGGGCTCTAAAATCATAGGTGGTTCCAGAGTCTCGGGCGGCAAGGTAATAGAGGGCGTTGGAGGCTGCTTTTTGAGCACCGGGGAGTTCCCTCTGGATTCCGGATTCGAGCGCGAGGATTTGAAGTTCGTCGCGGTATTGTAGATCGGTCGTATTGTTAAATTTGAATGATCCTTCGCTTACGTTCCAGGTAATGCTATCGGCTTCGAAACGGACTGGGACACGATCGGGAAGAGGGTAGATTGGGCCGGCGGATGCTGAGGGGTCGATGTTTTGGCGAAAAATGGTTAGGGAATTAGGAAGCTGGTTGCTGCCTACAAAGAGGCCATTAAAGGTGGCGCAAGGTTTGGCTCTTCTGGAAAGTGGATCGATTGTGACATTAAATCCAGCTGGGAAGTAGACTTTGAGAGTGCCGATGGTGGTGCCAAATTGGTTGGTCGTGACATTTTCCCGAATGATTGTGACTCCGTTTACGGTGAGTCTCTCAGCATTGAGATGTTGAGTGGAAATTGACAGGAGGAATGCGCAGAGAAGCGATAGGAGGCGGGTCATTCGAGTGGTGTGTGTTGAGTTTCGATAGAACTACTCAGGGGGGGCTTTTACGATGAGGTCGTGGGGGAGGTCAGGAAAGTGAAAAATGAACGGTTTGTTAGCTGGCAAAGAAAAAAGGAACCTGAAGCAGGTTCCTTTTGTTTTGAGAAGGTAAAATGATACTGTCGTTCCTTAGTTAAGCTCGTTAGAAAGCTGGAAGAGCCGGTGGGTCTGAGCGGAAGGGAGGCGGTTGTAGGAGAGTTTTTTCTCGTTTTTGAGATTTACGATGAATGAACCTTTTCCTTTTCCATCTTCTTTGATGGCGGTGCTTTGAACAGTGGACCAGGGGTGAGAGTCGATTTCAAAGCCCGATTTTTTCTCGGATAGGACCATCAATTGTTGTTCGGTGAGGACGATTGTGTGTTGTCCTTTGTCGAGAAGTCCACCTTCTTGTTGAACGGCGATGTAGTAGATTTCGTCGTCACTTGCGAGAATTTCAGAAACTTCCCGGAATGCTGCCGCGACTCGAGCGTGGTCTTGTCCGTCATCAACGAAGTGGCTGAGTTGTTCTTCGATGTTAAAAACTTCCTCGAGAGGCTTCCAATCTTCCATTCCTTCGAAGAAGACGAAGTCGTTACGGTCGACTTCCTTGTTCTGGAGGAACCGCAAGATGTCATCTTCTGAGTATGGTCCTGCTGGGGTGTCAGATCCCCGGCGTAGCAGTGTAAAGCGTGGGTCGTGAGAACTCATTTATCTTATGTGTTTACTATGTATGACAGGTTAACGGGTTTCTTGGCATTTTGTCATGCACAATTTTCAGTCTTGGTGCTCTGGTTGCTCATTTATGGTGCTCTCTATCGTTCCTTTTCGGAGCTTAGTGGTGATTTGATCCCCTGGCGATAGGGATTCGGGGGATTGGATGACGTTTCCATTTTGGTCGAGGGTGATGGAAAATCCTCGTTCTAAAATGTTGGTTGGGCCGAGTGCCGAGAGGAGTGAGGAGAGACGTTGGAGTTTTTCCTGGTAAGCATGAATGGAATGGGAGGTGGTTTTTTTGAGGGTCTCGGATAGGCTGGAGATCCTTTCGGCACGGCGTTTGAGGAGTTCTCGAGGGTGGTGTCTTTGCCAGTCTTTTAGGTAATTTGTGATGAGGTTTTGCTTTTGGATGAGTTGAGAGTGGGTGAGGTGGGAGAGTTTTTCTTTGAGTAATTTGATTTCTTGGGCGGGCTGAGAGAGCCAGACGTCTGAGGAGCGGGCGAAGAAGGTACGTTCGTAGAAATCAAGATGTTCAGCGAGGCGTTCCAGGCGGCTGTGCGTGGAGCGGTTGAGCCGGCTTTTGAGAGTCTGAAGTTGCTGTTGGAGTTCGTTGACGTCTGGTGCGATGAGTTCGGCTGCGGCCGATGGGGTAGGGGCTCGAAGGTCGGCGACGAAGTCGCTGATGGTAAAATCGATTTCGTGTCCCACAGCTGAAATGATGGGGATGGGTGAATCGGCAATGGCACGAGCGACAATTTCTTCGTTGAAATTCCAGAGGTCTTCGAGAGATCCTCCTCCTCGACCGACGATGAGGGCCTCTGGAATGGGGGTGTTTTTGACAGAGCCGTTGGAAGCTGAGTGGATGGCGTGGGCAATTTGTCGTTCTGCTCCTTTACCTTGCACGGCGGTGGGGTAGAGGACGACTTGGAGCCAGGGAGATCGTCGAGAGAGGACATTGATCATGTCCTGGAGGGCTGCGCTGGTGGGGGAGGTGACGATCCCAATGGTGGAGGGGAAGGTTGGGAGTTGTTTTTTCCTTTGAGCTGAGAAGAGGCCTTCGTGATCGAGTTTTTTCTTGAGGGCTTCGAAGCGAGCTTGAAGGTCTCCGAGGCCGATTCCTTTGGCTTTGCGGACGATGAGTTGGGTTGATCCTCGTGCTTCGTAGAAGCTAACTTCACCGAAGATTTCGACTTTGGCGCCGTCTTCAATGACTTCGTGCCCTTCGCGTCTCTTTGCTCCGAACATGGCGCACGAGATCTGGGTGGTTTCGTCTTTGAGGGAGAAATACCAATGTCCGCTTGATTGTTGCCGGAGGTTGCTGATTTCGCCTTTTACCCAGACTTCTCCGATATCGATTTCAAGTAGGTTACGGATACGGCGAGCGAGCCGGGTGACAGTGAGCGTTTCGGCCATTATTCTGACTCTCCGGTGTCGAGTTCGGCAAAAATCATGAGGCCCGCATTGGTTTGGAGCTTACTGATGAGGGTGACGTTCTGAGAGGTGCCAATTTTGTCTACGGCGTGATTGACGACGATCATGGTGCCGTCGGGCATATATCCGACTGCTTGGTGTTCGTCTTTGCCGGTGCGGACGAGGGCGAGGCGGAGGTTTTCGCCGACTACGACGGCTGGTCGCAGGGCTTCGGCGAGGTTGTCGAGGTTGATGATATCGGTGCCTTGGAGATTGGCTGCTTTGGTGAGGTTTTCGTCAGTCGAGATTAGCCGGCCTGAGTTGAGTTTGGCGACTTTTATGAGTCGGGCAGCCATGGATTCGTCTTCGGCCATGCCCCGAGAGTCGAGAATGGAGATTTGGACATTGGGGTTTTGTTGGAGGTCGCCCAGAATTTCTAGGCCGCGTTGTCCTCTTTGTCTTTTGCCTGCGGCTGGGGAGTTTGCCATCACTTGGAGTTCGTCGAACACGAATTGGGGGACGAGGATACGTCCGGTTAAAAATCCGGTTTTGATGAGGGATGGGAGTCGGCCATCCATGATGACTTCAGAGTCGAGGATCATTGGTTGGCCAGAGGCGGAGTCTTGTCGGAAGCGGACGTAGGGGATGATGAAGGAAAATTCTTCCTGATCACTACGGAGGGCAAGGACGGCTCCGATAAACCCGAGGGTGGCATAGACAATGACGTTAAATCCAAGGGCTAGAGCTTCTCCTAAATCAGGGTTGTCTGAGTCGGTTGCGATTCGCTGGAGGAGTTCGGGAATTTGGGTACGGGTGATGAGGAATGCGCAGATGAGGCCAACAGCGATGCCGAAAGTGGCGGTTGAGAACCCTCGAAGGCTGAAGTCTTTGGTGAGTATTTCGACGAAAATAAAGAAAAGGGCGATGACAACTCCAGCAACGAGGCCCACCCAGAGGGGGATTGAAGATGTTCCTAGGGCAATGGAGATGCCAGCGAGTTGGCAGAGAATAAAGTAGATGAGTCGAGCAACGGCGACTGATGTGCGAGGGGCCCTCATGAGGGGGGCAGTTTCAAGAGGGACGTTTCAATTTTCAAGATTGAAAGGAAGGGGGCGACATTATTCGGGCCAGACAAATTCTCCAGGGTCTTGTGGTGGTTTTGAGGTTGGGATTTCGTCTCCAATATCTTTGGTGGTAATGAAGAGCATGAATCCCATGATGAGGAGGGCAAAGGCGGTTTGGGTGAATTCGAGGAACTTTTGAGGAAGGGCCTTACCGCGGATCCATTCGTAGAGGGACATCAAAATATGGCCGCCGTCGAGAACAGGAACGGGAAGCATGTTCATGATCGCGAGGTTCACATTGAAGAAGACAAAGAAGGCGAGGACTTTGAGCCAACCATCATCTTCGAGAAGGAGGAGGAATTTGGTTTTGGCAATTCCGATGGGACCAGCGAGTTGGTCGACTCCGACTTTGGATTTGGGTGAGGTGATGGTTTTGATGGTGAGTCCCATCATTTTGATGCTGTCGCCGACTTGTTTGAAGGGGGTTGGATTGGTGATCCGGGTTTCGATTTGAGCGGTGCGATCCCAATCGATCCCAATCATGGGGCGATTGAATCGTTCGTCTTTTGGTTCGACTGGTTTGAGAGGTGTGATGGGAATTTCGAGATTTTGGCCGTTTCGAAGCACGGTGAGAGTGAAGGTTGTCTTGCCCTCTTGGTCGAGGAGCTGACCAGCGTGTGTGGGGCTGAAGACTGGTTGACCGTCGATGGCTGTAATTTGGTCGCCTAATTGTAGGCCCGCTCTTTGGGCAGGAGTTTGGTTTTTGCTTTCGACAAAGCTGCCAATCACGGCTGGAGTTGAAGGGCCGATCCCAACTCTTGGCAGGGCTCTTCGTTGCCAGGGTTTGGTGTCTTGGATATAGTAGGGGGCTTGGATGGTTTGGATTTTCCCATCGCGTTTGATTTCAAATTCTACGAATTCACCTTCGGTGATCATGATTCGGGTGGCGATATCATCGAAGACATCTCCACGAAAGTTTTCGACAGGGTGCCCGTCAACTTTGAGGATTTCGTCCCCGACTTTGAGGACTTCGGCTGCGGGGCTTTTTTGGTCGATGGCTCCAACGATATTCGAGGAAATAAAATTCTGAGGTTTTCCAAGCCCCCAGACGGCGAGGGCCGCTGTGAGGGCGAGGAGGAGTGAAAATAGGGGGCCAGCGAACGCAACGATGATTTTGTCGATGGGTTTGACCTTAGGTAGGCTGTCTTTTCCGAGATTTGAGCCTTCAATGGATTCCATGGCCGCCATTTGAGGAAGCGCAACGAAGCCTCCGGCGGGAATCCAGCCAAGTCCGTATTGGACGCCATTGATTTCTTTTTTCCAGATGGGTTTTCCGAACCAGATTTGGAAACGGTCGACTTTGAGTCCGCGCCAGCGGGCGGCAAGGAAGTGTCCGAGTTCATGGACAAAAATGGTGATGTTGAAAATCGCGATGACGGCGAGGATCAGGAGAGTGGTGGCGACAAAATTGCTCATAGAAGCTGTCTGAGAAGATTAGCGTGGGATTTGAGCTTGGCTAGGGGGATTTTTGGTTTGATGAGATGATGGAGTTCATTTTGAGAGCTTTTCAGGTGGATCTATTTGTGGCATTTCATCCTCATGGTATTGGGATTTAAGTTCGTGGGGGTTTGTGTTTGCTTTCTATTTTTGCAGTCGTGTGCAGGTGGTCATTCGGCTCAGAGCTCTCAGGTGAAGAAGAGTTCTTTTTTAAATTGGGGAGAAATTGAAGGAGCGATTGAAGCTCAGAGGCGTTCGGGCTATCCCAATTATAATCCGGAGTGGTTGTATGTCGTGGATCCAAGGAAGCAGCGGATGTATGTGATTTCTCTCAAAACACGAAAGGTTCACCAAACGTTGAGGTGTGGGACGGGGAAGAAGGGGTTGGGAACCGCACATGCTCAGACACCTCCTGGGTTT
Organism: Akkermansiaceae bacterium; assembly: GCA_020627645.1. Lineage (GTDB taxonomy): Bacteria > Verrucomicrobiota > Verrucomicrobiia > Verrucomicrobiales > Akkermansiaceae > SW10. Next base: position 2,440 of record JAHDGN010000080.1, on the reverse strand, counting down.
TGGGTGATGGGTGGTGTTCGGCTGGCAAAGAACGGTGATGCTTCGATTCAGACTGGAGATACTAAAAAGGGGGTCAGTGGAATTTATGCAGAAATTGTTTATCCTCCGAGTCATTCAGTGGTGAATTTGAGAGGGCGGGTGCCAAATGGGGTGGTGATTCATTCCTACAACCCAGTGGCGAGTGAGATGTTGCGTCGGCGTCGGGCGGAGCGAATGATTGGGAGAGTTCCGTGCACGACTGGGTGCCCAGTTCCGGATGTTGACGAGGCCCATAAGTTGTTGCCATATTTGAGAAGGTCGGCAGGGAAATTTGACCCGACCTCGAAGCCCAATGGAAATTTACGAGCTTTGATTCGGCAGGGAAAGGTGAAGATTTACGAGGGGAAGGGGTTGGGGGATCCGATTTATATTTTGAATAGGCAGTGAGTTGATTTGTTGTTCGGATGTTGGAGTTGCGAAATTAGGCTATGATTCTTTTTGATCATCTTGGCTTGGCCATTCTACGAGGAAGAATTTTGCTGTTTGATTTGTGGTGGGGACGATCGCGGCTCCGGTTAGGTTGTTAGATTTTCTGATTTGGAGGACCCCATTTTTGATGTGATTTTGCTTCGGATGCCCAGGAAGCCATTATAGGTAGTGTCTGGTCGGAAAGTCTGAGAGCATAAGAAATCCCACCCTAATTTGTTGTGTGTAGTTTATCTGAAGGGGGAGGATTTTAATTGTAAAGAAGAGGTAAGTTGACGGAGAGAGCCCCTCATCTACTGGTGGAAATGGGGGTGCGGCGTCGGGCTATGAATTGTCGGTAGTCAATAATTTTGCCAAAAATCTAGAAAAACCCTCCCTTTTTTTGAGTCATGGGAACCTAGGGGTAGAAATGATTACGATGGAAAGTGAAAAACGGCTTATTGATCAGATGAGGGGGGCGGATGAACGTGCCTTTTCGGAAATCGTCACGAGATATTCTGCGGTGGTTGAAAGGGCTGCAGTGGCAACTGAACTTAAGCCTGAGGAAATACCGGACATTATTCAAGCGACCTTTATGGTTCTATGGAATCGAAGAGATTCTCCACCAAGCGCGTCAAGTCTTGGGAGCTGGCTATATGGGGTCGCAAGAAATTTGTCCAAAAAGCATATCAGAAATCAAAGCCGTTTGAGGCGGAGAGAACAGAAATGGGAAAATGAACAAAAACTAATGAAGATTCAATCATCTGGTCAATCTAGCTCGACTGTTGATCGAGACACTGCCTGCACCTTGCATCGAAATCTTGAAAGTTTGAGCGTTCAGCAGAGACAGTTAATTATTGCTCGTTTTTGGCAGAAGAAGGGATTTGGTGAGATTGGGAGGGAGTTGGGGTGTAGTGAGGATGCCGCTAAAAAGAGATTTCAGACGGTGCTCAATAAATTGAGAATCAAACTTAATATAGGAAAGGGAGCTGCTCCGTTGTCCGCTGCTGCTTTGATGAGTCTCTTGGAGGCGGAAGGTGCGATATCTCCGATGCATTCGGTAACGGGTCAAACGATTCTTTCGAGACCAAGCAAAACCGCGATCAGTCTTGGGAAAAAGGGTGGGTCCTTTGGGTTTCGTGATTCTTTTGGGCTTCAGATAGCCGGAGTTGGTTGTTTAGTGGTGGCGTTGTATCTGGGAATCTCAGGTATCGTGGGGGGGAGTGGCGGAGATTCAGCAAATGGGAGTGGGCGTGGGAGTGACGGGGGGAACAGAACAGTTCAAACGGAAGGGCAAGAGAGGGCGAGGGGAGGGCGAGGGGTGCGAATCCCGCTTTCCTCCTGGGCATTAGGGACGCCAGAAGTTCTTTCATCTGTTGATAAAAGGACGATGGGTCGAGGGCCCTTTTGGCACTATCCTTTAGAGACTCAGTGGGTAAAGGGAAGTCCGATCGTGCCATTTGTTTATGGAATGAAATCCGAAAATTCTCGGTTGGATTTCTACGGTAAAGACAATGATGGATGGAAATTGTTGGCCTCGTTGCCAAAGATTAGTTTCCCGAAAATTCTCCCAATGTCTGATGGCGACCTTGGTGTGGTAGGGTATCAGGGAGGCTCAGCTACAGGCGGCTATGGTTCGACTGTGGAGTTTTATCGGTTTGATGTCGAAGGTGGCTTCTCAGAGTCGATTGCGATTGCGATTCCTGATTCTGAAACTAGACGGTTTGCTTTGATTGGGTTCCAAGAGACTTCCTCTAAGAGGATCTCAGTTTCTCTACTGAAAGAGCGTCGTGGTGGGAAACCCAATGAGATCATTCATCGTCATTCCCTTGATGGAGGTAAGACCTGGTCTTCGGTAGAGGTCGTTACGGAGACATCAATGAATGAAGACTTGGTGTCTGCGATGAACATCAAATTTGTTGGTGCTGACGGGGGGCGGATGTTCAATCTCTTTGGGTCTGATTCCCCGCCGCTTGCGGCGTAAAGTATTCGCGTG
>JAHDGN010000543.1 GCA_020627645.1 Akkermansiaceae bacterium | reverse complement strand
GGCTCAACCCCGTGAACCAATCCCACCAAAAATAACCCAACCAAAAATCGCATCGTTCTCATCGTTCTTTCTTCGTTCCTATTTCATCGATTCATCTTAAACGGAAAAGTATACTTCACCCGCGCTCGGGCCTTCCGACCACTGCGCACTGCAGGCTTAAAACGAAATTTTTGATAAGCTTGAACACATACACGATCCAATGCGGCAATCCCCGAACTCCTCTCGATCCCAGCCTCAACAACCCGCCCGGTTTCATCAACCATACCCCAAACCTGACACCTCACCTCCCCCCTCTTCGCCACCTGTTTGGTAATCGCCGGTGAAATCATCGGAGACGATTTTCGACTCACCACCGGATCAGAATCAACCCCATCCCCACTATCAAAACCTTGCGCTGCCCCAGCCAACACCCCCGTGCCGATCTTGAACGCCACTCGCTGTGAGATTCCCTGAGGAATATCAATCGGAACAATATCCAAGGGCGTCGTATCAGGTGGAGTTTCCACCGGCTCATCGGGCTCTGGCGGAGCCTCCTCCGGAATCTCTTCGGGAGGAGGAACAAAATCCGGAGGCGGAGTCGCCACCACCGGGGGCAACAAATCAGGACTCTCATCACGCTTTGACTGATCCAACTTCTGCATGAGCGGAATCACATAAAAAACCATCAACGTAAACAACGCGCCTCCTAAAAGCACAAAGACCGTGCTAAACACTCGGTTATTCCGAGGCGGTCGATACACATGCCTCGGTCTCATGGCACGGTTTTGGTAATCTGTTTAGGTTTCGCCCCTCCCTGCAAACACGCATTCTGCACTTGAGATCTCAATCCATACCTCGCTTGCCGGTCACTCTGAATGATGATCGGACTCTTCTCCTCTCGCGCCAATTGCGTCTGCACAATTCCGGGAATTGCCCCGATCGAAATCACTCTCCCGTCGTGCTTCACCGCCCCATCCTTCCCAACTTCCAAAACTAATGTCTGATCATCTGTCGCTGTCGCCGCACTCGCCGAATCCTCGGGCAATTTCACCTCCCAACCATCCTCCTCCACAAACGTCGCCGTCACGATAAAAAAGATCAAAAGGATAAAGACACAATCAATCATCGGAGATAAATCCGGCTCCGGATCCTGGTCATCTATCTGAAATCGACGATCTCCCAACGACATTTCTTCAATCTATCTCTTCGCCTCTGTCACTCGCTTCACCCCCGCATCCAAACACTGTTTCTGAACATCATGCACCACCCCCTCTTTCGCATTTTCATCCGCCTGAATAATCACCGGCATATCGTCTTGCTCCAACAACAAGGGACGCACCACATTCTGCACCCCCGAAACCCCAATATCCTCCCCGTCATAAAACACTTTGTTCTCAGCCGTCACCGCAATGAGAATCGAATTCTTCTCAAGTCTCGCATCCTCCGTCGCTAACGGCCTGACCACTTCCACGCCCGGCGCTTTTTGAAAAACCGTCGTCACAATAAAGAAAATCAAAAGAATAAAAACACAATCACTCAGCGGAGAGAGATCCGGCTTCGGATCATCCTCCTGCGCCCCCCCCACTTCTTCTCAATAAACTCATAGACTTCTAAACTTCGTCGTCACAATCGCACTCTGCAGCTGCGCCAGCGTGCTATCGATTTTGTTTCTCTTTTCCCGAATCACCAAAGCCATGAACATCCCCGGCAACGCAATCACCAACCCAGTTAAGGTCGTAAACAACGCCTT
>JAHDGN010000542.1 GCA_020627645.1 Akkermansiaceae bacterium | reverse complement strand
CGTAAACTCAACAACCAACGGCGATCTCTAAACCGCTATGGGATGGCTGTGTTTTCAGGGCTACTTTTTTTGAAAATGGGTCGAATGATACCAAGGATGCTTCGACGGAGAATTTGCCATTTTGGCTCTCCCAGGTTCTCAGATTGTTGGTGAGAGAAGATTTAGCGTGGGCTCCGAAGGTCGCGAAGGTGAAAGTGGCGCTTCCTAGGAGCAGGCCTTTGAAGTTGGTCGTTATTCGTGATTTTTTTGGATTCATCGGTGTCGTTTTCTGGATTGTTTCGTTGGCGAAAGCTGAAGTTGGTTTCGGCTTTCACTGGAACAAGCGTCAGGAGGCGACAAATCGATCTGTGAATCAGAAAAAAATTAATGGGGGTTTCCGGAAACCTAATATTTTAGCAGAGGTTTATTTTTGTAGGAGCCTTCGATTTGGAATCGTTGGCTTTGGAGAGAGGGGAAATCTGCTTTTCTAGAGGCGGGGGCTATTGAGTCCGGACTGGGCGGATTTTTTCGGAGGTGATGCGAACTACCACTGAGAATTTGGATCCTTCTTGTCCAGTTCCGAGGAGAACGGAGTGTCCGTCTTTGGTTCTCCAGAGGTGAGAGCCAAGAATAAGGCCATCTTGGAGCTCGCTATCGTTGGGATAGGGGGATGTTTGGAGAGGATTTCCGTGAAGGATTTTGAGGAGGTCAATGAGTTCGCCCCAATTGGAGCGAAGGTGGCTATCGTAGGAAAAGCGTGATTGGGGTTTGGTTCGCAGTGTGACTTCTTTGAGGTGTCCATTGCTGTTCCAGTCGAAATAGAGGTGGCAGTGGAGGCCTCCGATGGTCTTTGTGGTGCGAAAGGATCCATTGAGTCCGACCCGAGCCAAAAAGATATCGTCGATCGTTTGCTCGACCATTTTGCTTTTTTTGAGCTTTTCGATGACCTCCTCTTGGGAGTCTCCGAAGTCAAGGGTGTCGAATGCTGCTCCAATGGGGGCTTTTTCGGTTGTTTCGGTCGAGTTTTTGCTTTTCCTTTTAAATTTTTTTGGTGGGTGAAATTTGGCGAGCCAATCCTGATCACGGACGTGTAGTTTTTTAATTTCGAAGGTAATGACTCGATCATCTTTGAGGAGCGTGACACGTTTACCGTCGTTTGAAATGTGAGTAGCTTCGAATTTTTTTCCGTTCTTGGGGTTGGTCCAAACTCGTCCGAGGGTAGGCTGTAGTAGGAGAATTGTGAGAAGGAGGAGTAGTCGCATGGTGTGAAAGCTTTGTTTAACCTAAGACAGGGTTTGGGAGATGATAGCAGAAAAGAGTTCTGGAGAAAAGATTTGTGGGATGAAAAAAGCCGCCCGATGAGGGGCGGCCTGTAAAAACTATCTGGTTGTGGTTAATTTTAACCAAAAGCCTCCTAGTCAGAATCTTACCAGGTCTGACTGCGGGAATGTGAGAAATATGTCTCGAATCCGAGCTCAGGTGGAAACTCAGAAAGGCCGTCGCGAGGGTTCATCTCGATACGATCGTCGGTTCCACAGCGGTTGTAAGGAGGTTTGAAGGTGCCTTTGTATGTTGGGCAGTGGAAAGTAAAGACTTCGTAGAAACCATAGCCAATTCGCTTAAATGCTCTGCGGGTGCCATCGACAACACCATAAGACCAAGCAGATTTGCGTCCTTCGCGACGATTTGTGCGGATGATTTGCTCTGGAATCTCGACTACTGCGTAAAGGATATTCGCAATTCCTCGGCCCAACTTACGGGATGAG
>JAHDGN010000079.1 GCA_020627645.1 Akkermansiaceae bacterium | reverse complement strand
CGCGAATACTTTACGCCGCAAGCGGCGGGGAATCAGACCCAAAGAGATTGAAAACCGTGTGCCCGATAACCGACCCATTATCAGTCATAAAAATGAAAATCGTATTCTCTGCGACACCCAAATCTTCCAGCAACTGGCGGGTTTTTCCCACATTCTCATCGATATTTGTAATCATTCCAAAAAAACTCTGCTGATCCCCCGTGATCGGCAAATCTGAATACAAATCCGAATACACCCGCGGAGAATGAAACGGCTTATGAGGCGCATTCGTCGAAATATAGGCAAAAAATGGCTCCCCACGACCTACCGCATCCCGAATAAAATCATTCGCCCTTTCAAAAAACACATCCGTGCAATAACCCACCGCCGGGACAACCCTCCCATTGTTCCAATAACTCCCATCCAAATACGCATTATCCCAAAAATCAGGGGTCTGCCCGACCCCGCCACCACCATGACGAAACACCTCCTCAAATCCCCGGTCTTCGGGCCGATAAGGCAAATTGTCACCTAAATGCCACTTCCCAAATAATCCCGTCGCGTAATCCGCTGCAAAATAATTCCCCAACGTCAACTCGGTCTCCCTCAACAGATGCCTCCCCATCAGCGTATGCCACACCCCCGTCCGATTACTCCATCGCCCTGTCATCAATGATGCCCTCGTCGGCGAACAAGTTGGCGACACATGAAAATCCTCCAAAACCGTCGACTCGGCATACAGCGCATCCAAATGAGGGGTCTTCAAATACGGATGACCATGACACGCCAAATCCCCATACCCTTGATCATCCGTAATGACCAAAACCACATTAGGCCTAGCTCCCGATGCCGCTCCAAACACCAAAACGACACTTAACAACCCAATCGCGACAAATCTCATAATCAATACAGTCAAAAAAACCCACAAGAATCAATTGCAAGCAAATAAAAAGGTGACCAAAGCGATCCAAAATCATCCAAATAGCCACAACCCTCGATCCCCAAGACCCACTCATTTTACTTCCCTTCCATCGCCACCCCTTGTATCCCTCCCCCCGCCCCTGTGGGCCTATAAAATTTCTCAACAAAACCAGACCCATGCCGATCAACATCGAAATGCCCAAGCTCTCCGACACGATGACCGAAGGAACCATCGTCCGTTGGCTCAAAAAAGAAGGCGACCAAGTTGAAATCGGAGATATCCTCGCCGAAATCGAAACCGACAAAGCCACCATGGAAATGGAAGCTTTCGACGAAGGCACGCTCTCTCAAATCACCGTTGCCGAAGGAGGAAAAGGTGCCGTCGGCGCTGTCATCGCCACCCTTCTGGAAGAAGACGAAGAACCCGGGTCAGCCCCAACATCTAGCGCACCACCCGCCGCCGCCGCTGCCCTCGCAACCGCATCAGCAGCCGTAAACAATCCAACCCCTCCCGCAGCCCCAACATCAACACCTACGGCTGCACCACCGGTGACCGCCAGCGGTGGACGTATCAAAGCCTCCCCACTTGCCCGCAAAATTGCCGCCGCCAACGGCGTCGACCTCTCAACTCTTACCGGAACAGGCCCTGGCGGACGAATCGTCAAAGCAGACGTCCTCAGTGCTCCATCCGGCGGAACCGCCGCAACCCCAGCCGCAAGCGGAGCAACCGCCCCAGCCCCAGTCGCTATCTCACCTGTCGTCAGCGGAGAAGACACCAAAATCGAACTCTCCGGCATGAGGAAAGTCATCGCCGACCGACTTCTCACCTCAAAAACCACCATTCCCCACTTCTACCTCCATCTTGAAGTCGATGCCGCCCCCCTCATGGCATTACGCAAGCAAGTCAACGCACAAGCCGAAGCCACCCACGGAAACAAATACTCCGTCAACGATTTCGTCGTCAAAGCCCTCATCAACGCCACTCTCGCCGTTCCCGAGGTCAATGCATCATTCAACGGAGACCACATCGTTCAATTCGCTCACGTCGGGGTCTCCGTCGCTGTCGCCGTCGACGAAGGCCTCGTGACCCCAGTGGTCAAAAATGCCAACACCAAATCACTTCTCGAAATCTCAAAAGAAATCAAGGACCTCGCCGTCCGCGCTCGCGACAAAAAACTCCTCCCGAACGAATTCGATGGCGGCACCGTCACCATTTCCAACCTCGGAGCTTGGGGAATCGAATCATTCGACGCCATCATCAACCCCCCACAGGCCGTGATTCTCAGCGTCAGCGCCATCGTCGAAAAACCTGTCGTCAAAGACGGCCAAATCGTTCCTGGCCTTCGCATGAACCTTGGCGTTTCCTGCGACCACCGAGTTGTCGATGGAGCCATTGGAGCCAAATTCCTCTCCGAAATCAAACGCCTCATCGAAAACCCTGCTCTCATGCTCGTCTAAACGAACAAAGAAACACTTTGCCCAAAAAACGCAGCGCCCCTCAAAAGGCCCTGCGTTTTTTATGACCACGAAAAATTTCCAACCAAAAATCTCATGCTGAGTTCAGCCATCAATTCCCCAAAAGAACTTCAAGTCTATCAATTGGCCTACCAACTCTCGATGGATCTCTTCGAACATTCCAAATCCTTTCCGCCCGAAGAGCGGTACGCTCTCACTTCACAAATCAGAAGATCATCAAGGTCCGTCACCCTCAATCTTCGAGAAGCTTGGGCAAAGCGAAGATATCAGCCTCATTTAATCTCAAAACTGAGGGACTCTGATGGTGAAAATTCAGAAACCGAGACCTCGATCGACTATGCTTTCGACTGCGGGTATCTTTCTGCAACTGATCACAAAACTCTCATCGAAAAGAACCACATCGTAGGACGCATGCTAGGAGCCATGTTAAAGTCTCCCGAAAAATCGGCCCAAAAACCCTAACAAATGCCCCCCAACCTCTGACCTCCGACCTCAATGCTCCTCGCCTTCAACAAACCCTACGGAATCCTCAGCCAGTTCAACCAAAACCCAGGCGAAGAAAATCAACGCACCCTCCAAGAATTCAATTTTCCTAAGAACGCCCTCCCCGTTGGCCGGCTCGACATGGACTCCGAAGGTCTCCTTCTCTTCACAGACGAAAAACAACTTGAAGACCGACTTCTCAACCCCAAATACAAACACCGCCGCCGATACCTCACCCTTGTCGAAGGACAACCCACCCTCGAATCGCTCCAAAAACTCCGCTCGGGCACCCTCATCATCAAAGGACATCAATGCCTGCCCTGCCGAGCCAAAGCCCTCAAAGACCCCCCTCCCGTTCCTGAACGAGATCCTCCAGTCCGCTTCCGAAAAAACATCATCGATACCTGGCTTCGACTCGAACTCCGCGAAGGCAAAAATCGCCAAGTCCGCCGCATGACCGCCGCCATCGGCCACCCCACCCTCCGACTACTTCGTGAAGGTATCGGTGCGTTCCCCCTCGGCAACCTCCCCCCAGGACAATGGCGCGAACTCACCCCAGAAGAACGATCCGCAGTCTTCGCTAGATAAATCCGAAACAATTTCAACGTTTGATCATAAACCTTATGGCCCATATCTTCACTTTCCTTCTTTTGGTCACAGTCCTTGCGAACGCCAAGATCGCTCCAGACCGAAAAACTTTCGCCCAACAAAAACGCTCCATCGAATCCATACCCGCCAGCCACTTCAAACTCGCCCACCCTCATCTTGAAATCAAACCCTGGGCCACCTCCCCCCTCATTTACTCCCCCGTCGCCATGGACACCGACCACCAAGGTCGCCTCTGGGTGACCGAAGGCATCGACTACATGGTCAAACCTCGTATCGCTGCCGGCCAATCCATCATCATCCTAGAAGATACCGACAACGACGGCGCCGCCGACTCCTCCAAAGTTTTCGTAACCGAAAAAAACCTCCGTCATGCCCCCCTCGGTATCGCCATCTTCGACAACCAAATCGTCCTCTCAGCCACCCCCTCCATCATCATTTATACTGACGTCGACCGAAACGACCACTTCGACCCAAAGATCGACAAACGAGAAGTTTTTCTCACCGGATTCAAAAACCCAAGACACGACCACTCCGTCCATGCCGTTATCGGCGCTCCCAGCGGCCAATGGCATTTCTCCTTTGGCAACTGCGGCGCTGATCTAAAAACGAAAGACAACAAACACTTCATCTCCGCCTCCTACTACGGATTTCCTGATGCCATCGGCAAAAAATCATCCGACGGACACATCTACCCTGGCGGAATGACCATGCGCGTGAACCCCGACGGAACCGATCTCACTCCTACCGGATACAACATGCGGAATCCACACGACATGATCGTCACCGCATACGGTGACATCATCCAAAGCGACAACGACGACCCCGCTCATTGCCGCTCCACCTGGATCATGGAACATGCCAACATGGGATACTCCGATCTCCGCGACGGCAGCCGATCATGGGAAGAAGTCGCCAAAACCTGGGAAGAACCACCCGGGGCCAAGCTCGAACCCCGATTCTCCCGCTCCCACTGGCGTGAAAACTACCCCGGATCCCACCCACCCGGATCCATCTACGGCGCCGGATCACCAACCGGAAACGTCTACTTCGAAGATAACAACCTAGGCCTAAAGGGCACCTACTTAGTTGCCGACATGGTTCGAAAAGAAATCCTCGCCTGCCAACCCAAACCCTCAAAATCCGCCATCGACCTCGGCACCCACAAACCCTTCCTCCAACTCAAACCTTCACATCAAAACGAACACTTCCTTCCCTCCGATCTCCTCATCACTCCAGACGGATCCTTATTTGTCTCAGACTTCCACAACGAAACCTCACGCCGAACCGTTCAAGTCTCAGGCACCATCTACCGCATCACTCACAAAAAACAACCCACCCCCATCACACCCCCCATCGACTATACCACCACCAATGGACAACTAGCAGCCCTTCAGAACCCCGCCACTAACATCCGCTCCCACGCAGCTCATCTTCTCATCAAATCTGGTCCGATAGTGGCTCTACGGCCAACCCTTGAATCACTCCAAAACAACAAGGACAACACCCTCACCGCACGCCTCCTATGGGTCCTCGCTCAACTAGGACCCGAGGGCCAACAACGAACTCTCCCCTACCTCACCCACAAAGATCCCAACATCCAAATCACAGCCTACCGCGCTCTCCGCCAAGTAGATCCAGCAGGAAACAACTCTCGCTCTCAACAAATCATCAAAAATGCCCCCATCTCACTGAAACGAGAAATCGCCCTCTCCCTTCGCAATCAGCCATTCAACGAAGTACGAGATATTTTACAATCTCTCCTCTCGTCATACGACGGCCACGACAGACACTATCTCGAGGCCCTTGGTATTGCCGCCACTGGAAAAGAGCAAAAAATCTACAACCAGCTCGTCCTCCCCAAATTCCCAAATCCAAAAAACTGGACCCGCATCCCCAAAAATCTCGCCTGGCGACTTCATACTTCAGAGGCTGTCAATCACCTCTACGAAACAATCATCCACCAAACACCTACTCTTGATGACTTTCGCCACCTCCTCATGGCCTTCGCCTCCTACCGCGACGAACAACAACGTCTCGAAAATCTAAATCACCTTCAAAACCTTTCAAAACTCCCGTCTTTCAGCTCCGAGCCTTTCCAAATCACGATCCAGGAAATCATCGCGAAAGACCTGAACAACCTTCAATCAAAAGCACTCACCCAAAGCTTCCAGATCCCACAAACATTTGGGACTCCCACAAAAACATCGAACGCCAAAACAATCGCAAAACTCACCGGCAACTCAAACCAAGGAAAACTTCAGGCCACCAAATGCCTCATGTGTCATAAAATCGATGGTACTGGTGTCCACTTTGGACCTGATCTCACTCACTGGGGCCAAAACCGCACCATCCAGGAAATCTCTCACCACATCCTCAATCCGAATGATCACCTTGCCCACGGGTACGAAAAAACCACCCGCCTCAAAACAAAACAAGGACACATTGCCGAAGGCCTGATGTCCAACTACTCCTTCCACGCAGGCACACTCAAACTCAAAGTCATGGGTGGCCAAATCCTCAAAGTCCCCTTCCGGAAAACCAGAACTCAAATCGAAAAACTCAAACATTCCTGGATGCCCTCGGCCTCTCAAATGGCTCTCACAGATCAAAATGTCCGCGATATCGCCGAATATCTCCACACCCTGAAACCCGGGCAAAGAATAGTAACCAAAACAACCAACAAGCCCACCCCCTATGACACCAAAGGCCCCGGCTGGATTTCCCTCCAGCCCGAGGACTTTCTCAACGTCAACTGCCACCAAAATACCTGGACCTGGAGAGGCTCCCACGCCTTCTGCACCGGCAAACCAGTCGGAGTCATCCAATACCACAAACCCCTGACCAACTTCGAGTTCACTTGCGAATGGAAGCACGAAAAACCCGGTGGAAACTCCGGAATTTTCGTCTGGGCCACCCCAAGATCAATCGCAGACCTCAAAAAAGGAAAAGGCAGGCTCCCACACGGTATCGAAGTCCAAGTTCTCGATCTCGAATTCGGCAAGATCTACACCCAAAAGACCGGAAAACCCGCAGACTGGTTCACCTCGCACGGTGACGTCTTTCCCGTCGGCCCCGTCAAGATGACACCCTTTCCTCCCATAGCTCCAAATGGAAAACGCTCATTCCCATCCAAAAAGACCACCAAAGGAATCAACCAATGGAACCACTACTTCATCCGCGCCAATAACGGCGAAGTACGTCTCTGGGTCAACGGTGAAGAAGTCTCCGGAGGAAACAACATTTCTCCCTCAAACGGCTTCCTCTGCCTCGAATCAGAAGGCGCCCCCATCGAATTCAAAAATCTTCGCCTCAAAATCCTCCCATAAGGCCAAAACCCTCCCCCCCTTCACCGTACCTCATCATACTTCCACCAATGACTCAAATCGAGACACGGGCTCTTCGTTCGCAAAAAAAGGCGACCGGATGACTCCGATCGCCTGCACAAAAGGCCAGTTGATCTACTCCCCTACACTCCCCAAATAGACCACCCGAAAAATCCCTCTCGCCTGGTTCATCTGAGGAGTCAGCAACACCTTGTTTTCATCAGTCACCGTCACTTCCATTGCTCCTTCCGTCTCAGCTGTCGTCATCACTTCCACTCTCTGCCACTCTCCCGTTTCAACATTCAAGGTCTCAACACCCACTCTCACCGGCCCTGCTTCTAGGGCCAACCCAATCCGCACGAACTCCTTCTCTCCCTCAAACACACACCACAAACTTTTCACCTTCAACGGAGACTTCACCCGGCGCACCAAGCGCACCAAGGTAATCGACTCAGGTGTCTGAGACTCCGACAACAAATCAGTCTGCGCCAACAGACGAACCGCATCAGTCGGCAAGACTCGACCACCATCCAAACGACTGAGAAACACCGACAATTTCGCCTTCGATCGAGCTGGCACCTCCACCACCGTTCTCACGGCACTCAGCCCCCTCTCCCGAGGGTTGAGACTAATCCCCACAGCTCCATAGGAACTCGAAATCACCACTGGCACCCTCATATCTTCCTCAGTCGGGTTTGAAACCTCATATCCATACGAGACCAATCTCTCCGCGAGAACCACATCATCCTCACCCTCAATTGCCTTCACCCAAGGCAATGTCGGATCACGACGACAGATCTGAGCCCGGCAAACCAGCTCCGGCAAACCAGCCCCAGCTGATGCCGAAATCGCATAATTGGCACACTCACCCACCTCCATCTCACAAACCAAAATCAGCTCAAAACTCAAGCACTCTCCAGCTGGAATCGGCCCCAAGCTTCCTCCCGTTACGGGAACAACACCTCCCCCCGGAACCTGTTGAAAAAAATCAACTCCACCTGGCCCTAAGTTTTCCACCTTCCACTCGTAGAGTCGCTCCTCTTCAGACTTATTACAGATGGTATACCTCACCACCGCCCCATCTCTCCCCACCAAACCCTCAACCCCTAAAGGACAACAAAAAGTCCTCTCTGGGGTCAAAAAACAACAATCCGCAACCGGACCTTCACCACACACCGGCAGCTCCACACACACATCCTCCACAAAGCAACACTCTTCATTACCTTCATTGTGCAACACGATGGTGAAACAAAGTAATCCAGAAGATCCAGTATAAGTCGTACCAATCACCTGGGAATTACCTGGAGCCAAAGGTGAAGATGAAAGGTCGATGTAATTCGGAGAAAATGCGCCAAAGTTCGGACCAAAAGAAATGCCATGAATCGCAAACGGCGAACCAACCAAATTCGTCGTATTTTCCACCGACATTGACAAATCATAGACCCAAGTCCCATCCGCCAACTGACGACACTCCACCTTAAGATCTTCGATCAATGCACATTCGCAAACCGGCAAATCCACACAAACAGTCTCCGTGCAACACTCACTAAATTTGGGATCCAAAAAGGTTAAGTTAAAGCAAGCCACCTCACCTCCACTCAAACCAGGCAGGGTGAGTGAAATTGAAGCCGAATCCCCCTGGCTCAACACCGGCGATAACCCCTGCCAACCCATCGGCAACGGTTGAACTCCCACAGCCCCAGAAGGCAATGCCGATCCTGGCGTCGCCACCGCACCATAAGCCGAAATCGCCTGAGCTTGATTGTTCGTCACACTCAAGGTCACCACAAAAGGGTCTCCAGGAGTTTTTGGACACTCCACCTCCTTCACCGCAATCGTAACACAGCTTTCATCAATTTTCATCGTGTCCACATCACCACCCATCCCCTTGAAATCAGGGCCCTTAGGACCAGTCCCAGGCAGATATGGCACCACATAAGAATCGTCCACCTGAGCCGGCGGAGCCGAAGGAACTGGAAAATCCGCCATCCTCATTCCTTGCAAACCATGAGGACCCGCCCCCGTCGCAATATCAGCCGAACTCATCCAAACCACTGCTTCCGAATCCGCCCCCTCAAAACCAAACTCAATTCCTCCATAAGACTCCCCACTCGGCACACTATTTCCCGTCGCAACCTCTCCAGTTAAAATCCATGCCCCTGAAACAAACTCTGCTCGCCTCGCTGCTGTGGTATGATTCTTAGGAGCATAGTAGTCCGGCAATGCCCCATTCGCACCCGCACGACGCAGACAACGCTCACCAATCAACATCGTCAACCCATCACTCGAAAACGACAAATCTGACACCGTCACCGAGTCAGTCGCATTAGCACCATAAGAAGCAGGCACCACCATCTCCTGCGCCAACGACGCCGCATCAATCACTCCCCCCGTGAGACTCACGCTCCAAATCTCATTCTCACTTCCCACCGCCCCTCCATTCCAAACCGCAAAATAGACCTTCCCTGCGTGGACCTCAATCGCCCACAGCCGCTCACCCAAAGGAATCATTCCCGGCGTCGGGCTAGCTTCCACCGTAAATGGATCAAAGGTCCCTAACAAAACTCCTGCCGGATCATATTGGTAAATTCTACCATCATCCAAACTCGTCGCGAAAAGATTCCCCGACACCACATCGACCGAAATATTTCCAATCCCTGGACCGCCCCTGACGGTCCCTACCACCGGGTCAATCGGAAGATTCGGATCAGACACCTGAGGCACTCGCGCAAAAACCGTCGCCACCCCAGTCAAGGCATCCACTTTGTAGATCGTTCCCGACGCACCCAACTCATCACTCCCCGCACGTCCGATATTACCGTAAATCAACCACGGATCTCCGTAATTCGACGGAGAATAAACCGGCTCCCACAACCCATTGGCCGCCGTATAAGTATTCCCCTCACCATCAACCGCAATCCCAAAAATGCATCCCATCTGTTCCGCAGACCAAGTCGAATCATGCCACATCGGAGCATTCCACATCGTCGCACTCACACCCAATGTTGTATAATCCCCCGGAGACGGATTACGCAAATCCATCAATCCGTAGACATAGGCATCGGCTGCCGCCACCGGATTACCCAAATTGTCCCGCCTCTGCGCCGAACAACTCGCCGCCATCACCCCCGGACTCATAATTGGATCCAAGGCCCCAGGGGCCCAACTCGGCTTACCTTCCGCCCAGCCGCTCACCAACAGCCCCACCATTGCAACCCCAATTCCAATCAAGGACCTCCAATGAGGCCTTCGTGCCAATTTTTTCGTGTCTGCATTTGTTTTCATCGTTCTGCTTTTTTCAATCATGTTTCTCGCAGGGAACACCCTCAACCCGTCAAAAAACGACAAGGCCAAAGCCTCCCCCCCTTGAGCATGGCCACCCTCTAACAAAAACCAACACTTTAAAAAGACCTAAATCATTGAAAATCAATAATTTATGTCTTTCCCTCCTACAAACCCATCTCCATTGTTAGACAAACCCTTCAAAAGTCCGTATCAATCTGCACAGATCATGAAATTCGCCTCACTCATTGCCATCACGACCACCATTTTTCTCAACAGCTGCAAACCATCTACTCCATCATCCAAAACCCAACCCAAGGAGGACAACTGGATCACCCTCACCGGCAAAGACTTCATCAACGTCAATTGCCACGATGACACCTGGACCTGGAAAGATGGCCACGCCTTCTGCACCGGAAAACCCGTCGGCGTCATTAAATACCCTCAACAGCTCACCAACTTCGAACTCACTTGCGAATGGATGCACAAAAAACCCGGGGGCAACTCCGGTGTATTCGTCTGGGCAACCCCAGACTCCATCGCTCAACTCAAAGAAGGGAAAGGGCGGCTCCCACACGGAATCGAAGTTCAAGTTCTCGACCTCGACTACGGAAAGATCTACACCAAAAACACCGGAAAACCCGCAGACTGGTTCACCTCCCACGGCGATGTCTTCCCGGTGGGCTCCGTCAAAATGACTCCCTTTCCTCCCATCGCCCCAAATGGCAAACGCTCATTCCCCACCAAGGAAACCACCAAAGGAATCAATCAGTGGAACCACTACCGAATCACCGCCATCGATGGCGAAGTCAGACTGTGGGTTAACGGTGAAGAAGTCTCCGGTGGAAACAACATCTCACCAGCCACCGGATACCTCTGCCTCGAATCTGAAGGCGCCCCCATCGAATTCAAAAATCTCCGCCTCAA
>JAHDGN010000541.1 GCA_020627645.1 Akkermansiaceae bacterium | reverse complement strand
ACACCGGATGCTGTTTGAGAAAGAGCTTTGAAATCTTCGCCCACCGCGAGTCATACCGTCGGCGATCCGTCATCCCTTTGTAGGAACGAGTCTTGATCCTCCGTTGCTGAAATCGTTTTGGAGCTCGAGGCATTCATCAATCTTCGTTTGAACGATCGCCACCAACGACTTGAACCTCTCCCCATTGCCATCGTTCAAACCTTCTCTCTTTCATCCAATGATCAACAATGAAGCCGAAGCCCATCGTTCGTTGGCCAGGAGGGAAGAGCCGTATGCTGAAACACCTCTTGCCAATGATTCCTGAACACACCTGCTACGTCGAAGTATTCGGAGGCGGCGGTGCTTTGCTGTGCGCGAAGGAAAGAAGTTCGGTGGAAGTCTGGAATGATCTCAATGGCGATCTGGTGAACCTCTTTCGCCAAGCCAAGTATCATCCCGATGCTCTATGCAACGAACTCGATTTGGTCCTTAATTCGCGTCAGGAATTTTTCGACCGTCAGCCGCCTTATGGTCTGACCGAAATTCAGCGGGCAGTCAATTGGTATCTCAACAACGCGTTCTGCTTTGGGGGAAGTTCGAAGACGTCGTATGGATATAGTCGGAAGTCAGGTGGAACCTCAACCGCTTCCCGAGGCAATCGACTCGAAGCGATCCGTAACTTCAGCCAACGCCTCGACAAAGTAAACGTCGAGCACCTCGACTGGAGAGATTGTTTGAAGCGATATGATGTCGAGGGGAGCTTCTTCTTTTGCGATCCTCCTTACCTGACTGGCAATGCTAAGATCTACTCTCCGTGGAAGCCGGAGGATTTGATGCAGCTCAGAGACGAGCTGGTGGGATTGAAAGGGAAATGGTTGGTGACGATTTGTGATTGCAAAGAAAGCCGAGAGGTCTTTCAGGGCTTCGATATTCAGCCTGTGGAACGGCAGAATGGGATTGAGAACCGGGCTGAGAGGAAAAGAAACGGGGGGCAGTTTGGAGAGCTAATAGTAGCTTCTCGTTAATGAAGATTTTCCTTTTCGTTGAAATTGAGCCCTTCTTTATCACATTCGGTTTCGATTTGCCGTGCCAGAGTCGAGAACTTTACATTGAACCCCTTAGCTAGCCTCATGATGGTCTCCACTGTCGGAATGCTTTCACCCAGCTCAAGGATGCTGATGTAACTTTTTCCAATCCCAGATCTCTCAGCAACTTCACGTTGCGAAAGCCCGCCTTCCTTCCTCCTTTGCATGAGAATGGTGGCAATGATTTTCTTAAGCTGGGTGGATTCAGACAAGCGCCCAGCTTGGCATGTCAGAGGATCCTATGCATCACACTCCAATATGTTGGGCATTTAATAAATCTTAACTATTTATATATTTTTTTACAGAAACCACTGGACACTTTGGTTGCCTCCATTTGTAGTCCGCGAGCCAGTTGCAGCAGCAATTGTCCACCTTACAATCACAGTAATGAAGAACCTGTTATTTTTTCCTTTACTCCTGTCCATACCCCACTGCCTCGCTCAGATTCCCGAGGTCGTTGGACCATTAAACGATGGGGCTCCGTCAAAGCCCGTCGCAAGACCTGCGTCTCCCAAATTTAGGGTTTTTTGGAAGACCGAACAGTTTGTCGGTGGGCGCAAGGTCACAATGAAAGAAGTTGAGGCTCCTGATTTGGTTGGGGTAGACGACGAAAAGGAGAACCTGGACCATCAACCCCAAAAAGGTGGCCAGTTTGAAGAATATAAGAACGGGGGGAGCTATTTCGTGCACG
>JAHDGN010000540.1 GCA_020627645.1 Akkermansiaceae bacterium | reverse complement strand
CCTCCCCCTCGCTCTTCACCATGATTTGCCTCATCCTCGCCCTCACCCCCCTCATCTTACTCCTCAACTACATCCAACCCACCCCCCTTTCCTTTCTCCTCATCCTCGTTGCACCTTTCCTCCTCATGGCAATGATCTCCCGAATGAACCGAGTCATCAACCACGCCGCAAAATCACAGGAATAACACCCGTCTTGCATTTCCAATTCCCGCCCCTATAACAACCAGCTCGCCGGAGGGATCATCCATTCCTTCTGCAAACATTCATCTTTCCATTCCCAGACTATGCCCACTCAAATCGGACTGATCTCACTTGGCTGTGCCAAAAACCTCATCGATTCCGAAATCATGCTCGGCCATCTCCAGGACGAAGGCATGACCCTCATTCCTGATCCCGAACTCGCTGACGCCCTCATCATCAACACCTGCTCCTTCATCGACGTCGCTAAGGACGAATCCGTCGGCACCATCATCGAAGCCGTCAACGCCAGACAAGAAGACCCCGCCCGCGAAAAACAAAAAATCATTGTTGCCGGCTGCCTCTCCCAACGATTTCAAAAAGACCTCCCCGGTCTCCTTCCCGAAGTCGACGCCTTCATCGGTCTCGATCAAATCACCGACGTCGCCTCCATCGTCCGCAAAACCCTCAATCGAAACCTCGAAGAAGAAGGATCCCTCGACACCGTCACCGAAAAATCTCGCTACATTCCCGACTACACCACCCCCCGCTTTCGCCTCACTCCCCAACACATGGCCTACCTCAAAATTGCTGAAGGCTGCAATCACACCTGCTCTTTCTGCATCATCCCCAAAATCCGAGGCCAACATCGCTCCCGAACCCAAGAGTCCATCGTACGCGAAGCAAAAGGACTCATTGCCCAGGGAGTCAAAGAAATCAACCTCATCTCCCAAGACACCACCTACTTCGGCATGGACAAATGGCAAGGCCTAGGAAACCGGCCTAAGCCAACATCTGGTGTCGACTCCACCCGTGGAGAATCCCTCGCCTCCCTGCTCCGCGAGCTCAATGCACTCGAAGGTGATTTCTGGATTCGCCTCCTCTACACCCACCCCGCCCATTGGTCTGACGAACTCATCCAAACCATCGCAGATTGCCCCAAAGTAGCTCGCTACGTAGACATTCCCCTTCAACACATCTCCGACCACATGCTCGGACTCATGAATCGAAAAACTGATGGAGCATACATTCGCGACCTCCTTCAACGCATGCGCGACGGGATCCCAGACCTTTGCATCCGCACAACCTTCATTACCGGCTTCCCTGGCGAAACCCAGGAAGACCACAACGAACTCTTAGAATTCATCCAGACCTTCAAATTTGAGCGCTGCGGCATCTTCCAATACTCCAAAGAAGAAGGCACCCGGGCCCACAAAATGGACAACCACATCCACCACGGCACCAAGAAAAAGCGTCATCGCGAACTCACCTCAGCCATCGACCAAGTCGCCCAGGAGGTCAACGAAGGGCAACTCGAAAAAAATCGACGCGTCCTTGTCGAAGAAGAAGGAATTGCCCGTTCCATGTGGGACGCTCCCGACATCGACGGCCGCATCTTTGTCCCCATCGACTCCCCAGTCGGCGAATTCCTCGACGTTCAGATCAAGGACCACCGCGGCTACGACCTAGTCGCCAGCTAAAATAATTCGGCCCCAGCAGCTCGAAGGGAGGGCCTAAAATTATTTTTCCCGCCTCTCATAGTGCAACCAATGGAAAGCACCGGGCACCCCCGAATTCTCTCACCATC
>JAHDGN010000078.1 GCA_020627645.1 Akkermansiaceae bacterium | reverse complement strand
CGGATAGGTCCCAGTAGCGCCCATTGGTGTTGCCGTCGATTGCTCTTGAGGCCACCCCGTCAAAAGCGGTGGATGATTGAGAGGCAGTTGCACTGCTGTCTAGGGCCCAGTTCACTGGATCGAAGGTGACTGGTGGTGGCGGAGTGTCGTTGGCGATGATGGAGATCTCGTCTACATTGCCCCCATCTTCTCCAGTCGTGATCAATTGGATAGAATTTAATTGGTTGTTGTTGAGGATAATGGGGATCTCAAGGTTTTCCCAAGTTGACCAGGACCCTGTTGGGGTGAAGGTGATGACTTGAGTTTGTCCGTTGACGACTAGGTTTGTTCGCCGGGAGGCGGTATTTCCGAGAGCATATCGAATCTGTAGCAGTCTGTTTCCTCCATTATGGCCATCGATTTGATTCCAAGTGAGAGAGCTTTGATTTGGATTCAAGTTGACAAATCCAGTTCCGTTAAATCCTTGGTGGTTTGTTTCAATTGTCGAATTTGAACGAGTTCCGTCTTCGGCTTGGAGGCTGATTGTGGCTGTAGGTGGGGGTGTTGCAAATGACGGAATCACGATTTCGTCGATGTTTCCAGCATCTTGGCCGATGGTTAAGATTTTGATAGCGTTGTTTGTGCCTGCTTGGAGGAAGATCGGGACTTGAAGGTTCTGCCAATTACCCCAGCCGCCTGTGTCGGTAAAGGTGATGAGTTGTTCAACGCCGTTGACGATGATTTTTGCGGTCCTTGAAGGAGCGCTACCAAGGGCATATCGGATTTGAATTGGGCGTGTTCCTCCATTCCCGCCGTCAATGTTCAGCCACTCAGCCGAACTATTGGTGAAGTTTAAATTGACAAACCCAGTGCCATTGAATCCGGGGTGATTCGTTTCGGTCATTGAGGAAGTAAGGTTACCATTTTCGGCTTGTAAGGTCGTGATTGGATCGCTGTTGATGGAGATGGTTTGTGTGTCAGTTCCACCTTGATCATCAGTGATGTTGAGAGTGACAAGGAAGCTTCCTTGAGCAAAAGAATGACTCACTTGCGGCCCTGTCGCGGTGTTGCCGTCTCCAAAGTCCCACTGATAGGAGACGATGGATTGATTTGGCGTTGCTGATTGGCTGCCATCAAAGTTCACTTGGAGTGGTGAAGGTCCTGAAAATTGATCTACGATGAGGACGGCTGTTGGTTGAGCCACTTGAGGTTGTGAAGGAGTACCAAAGATATCGATTTCTTGGTAAATGGTTCCATTTGAAACGCTGAAGTGAACACCGTGGTCGAGGACTTGAAAGCGAACCGCTTCGATCGATTGCGCAAGAGTCGGATCGTTGAGGGTGAGTTTGACTTGGCTTCCTGATTCGCCTTCACCACTGGTTGAATCAAAAGGAGTGAAGTTAAATGTGCCCAGAGAGGTGAATGAAGAGGATCCTACTTTGCGCAGCGAAATCTGAAAGCGTTGGTTTGAGAGGGGTCGCCCCCGTGCGCTCCATCCTGCAGTGGTGACGATTTCGGAAAGGTCATATCCGTGTGTATTGGTGGAGGTATCGAGTTCGATTGTATACTCGGCGGGAAATTGGACTCCGTGGGTCCCTGAGGAATGAAATAGGCCTTCGAGACGACCAGCGGTTCCATCGATGAGTTCTTGTGGGTTGCCATTGTTGACGGTGGTAACAACAGATCCTGAATATCAGGTGATGAAAATTTAGAAATTTACTTGCAATGATAGGATTTCACCAATTAGATATTGAGGCAACAACATGAAAAAAAGATACACACTCAGCTCGCCTCGGACACACAGAGGTTTACTTTCCTTAGCGACTTTGTCTGCTCTCGCTGGTTTATCCGACGGAGCCTGGACGTTCCCCAATTTTTCATTCCCGTCGGGAGGGTCTGGAGCATTTACTATCACTCCCGCTGGTAACGCAGGAGATCCTACAAATCTAAATAATGACTTTAGTTTTGATCGTCCACCTACTCCGATGACATTGTCTTGGAGTTCTACAAACAATGAACCGATTTCGTTTTCACTGGTTCCTTTTGTTAGTGGTTCGACTAGTATAAATAACGCTTGGATTGAAGTAAATTTGGACGCAGACAATGACGACGTTTTGCCTGACGTTCTGGGCGTTACCCTTGATTTCTCATACCCAATTACCATCAAGAGTCCCGGGCCTACGAATTCGGGTGGTTTTGGAATGGCCGTTAACACTGTAGGATCTCAGGCTGATATCACTCTCGGAGTGTTTGATGGCACTCTTTCCCAAGTGCCACTTGATTCTACTTTTGGTTATTATACGGCTACAGCTGTTCCCACATCATACTTGCCAGATGGAACTGCTGTCTTTTCTGGCGTGAGCAACGACTCTTCAAATGCTTTTGATCAGACCGGACTGGCTGGACGAGGGACGAGCATCACAAGGTTTCCCTTTGATAACGGTCCAAGCCCCGATCCGGCAAACGGTATCGGGCGACAGGTGTGGACTTTCGAAAATATTAGAGGTGGCAGTGAGACTTTTCGCTTCTCTTATGACGGTGGTCTTCCCATAAACTCTGTCGCTACTATTCCCGAGCCTTCGACGACACTTTTGTGTTCAGTTGTTTTGAGTATTTTTGCTTTTCATCGTAGACGCTCGGTCGGGGTGTTCGGCACGAGGGGCTGAATTTGGCGCTACTCACTTCTCAGAAAAAATACATGTAGCACTTAATTGCTTTAGTTGGGTCATTGCTATCAAAATCTAGGTGGTCTGGCGTTCTCCATGGGTATCACATGAAAAATCCTCAAATTATCTCTGTCTTTGCTCTCTCGATTTGTAGTCACTTACATGCGGCCATTGGTTGGGTCGAAGGTGACATTGATCAAGCAACTGTCGATTCGTTGTACAATGGCACTAATCAGTCCGCAAATCCATTTGCTTTCAACGGCGGGGTTGCTACGAGCTCGGTTTTGCTGAGTGCTGCCACAGGATCAGCTTCTGGTGGAAATTCTACTGGTCCGATGACGCTTATTTCGCACCAATCCGGTGACAACTTCACAGGCACCTTCACTTCTTCGTTTTTCGACGCTTCTTCGGGGGTCACAACTCCTCTCGATCTAGTGTGGGCGGCCAACAATACTACGTTTTTCAGAAACGGTCAGCTTATTCCTCAGCTTGGTGCTGATCTATCGATGGATGTGGGCGACAAAATCATAGTTGATGTTGCACTATCGCATCTGTGGTTAGGTCCTCAGGACTCCAGTGATCGCGATCTGTCTACAGTGATCCAAAATATTTCGTTATCCGTTCCGGGCGGGTCCAGTCAAAGCGTCATTGGGTTCAATCAGTCTGTTAGTGGTAACAATATTGACCTGACCGAGGAGGATGGTAACGGAAATCTCATCATCGCTTTGCAGCAGCTCAGTTCTTTCACCCTTAGTGGTCTCGCCCCTGATTCGACCAATTCGTTCTCAGCTGATGGGGGGCAGGGAATTTATTTTAGGGAGTTCAAGAACGACGCAGATGTGACTAATGCACAGGTGAGTGGTTACTCATTCGAGCTGGAGGCTCGTAGCGCAGCTTCGCTTCAAGCTGGAGACGAATTTTTCCTGACTCTCGATGGAAATCTTAGGCCCGACGCGATCGTTGTTCCTGAGCCAAGCGGCACTTTGTTTTTGTTTGGGGCTTTATTACCGCTGATTGCTCGCCGGAGGAGGTAAGGAAGTTTTCTTAGAGTCGCAAATTTCTAGCTGACAAAAGCTCACCTGGTTGGTGGGCTTTTTTTTCGATTGGGTGAGTCAGCTTGCGAGTCAAAACGCTCATGTTTTTTGAGCCATCATACTACTTCTATTTTCAAAATGGCGGAATGGCGCCGATTTGAACTCTCCAAACATTTCGATAGCTAGGATTTGCCATCACATAGCTGCGAACTTGGGATCCATTTGACAGAAATGATATTCTAATGGTAGGTTAGGATGTAATGTTTGCACGCAATTTGATTACTTTGGGGCTGTCGGTTGGGGTGGCTCTGTATTTTTTACATGCTGCAACTGCACCGAGTAATGGTGGTTCAGGACAGGAGGTTTCGCAGCTTTATGGGGAAGACGGTGAGCTTTGGGATCCGACTTCGAGATTGCCCGATTTTTCTCATGCTGGTTATCATTCTGGAGAGGCTGTGATTCCTGATTTGCCAGTGGTGACAAACTTGATGGATTTCGGAGCGGTTGGCGATGGGGTGGCTGATGATTCGGATGCTCTCAAAAATGCGATCGCTGCTACCAGCAATGGAGCTCTTTTTGTTCCGCCTGGTCGTTATCGACTTGAGAAGCCGGTGTTGGTGAACAATAAGAGAAACTTTGTTTTGCGGGGGGCTGGCGAGGGGCAGACGGTGTTCTTTATCCCTCAGTCAGCAGAAGATGCAGGGTCGAGCAAGTATATCTATTTTATGGGAGCTGCGGGATGGAGTACCTCGAATACAGAATTGGGGAATGTGGTTGTCAGTGCTAGTCGAGGTGATACGTCGATTACGCTTGATGCCTCGCCCGCAGTAGGTGAGGGCGATTTGGTGAATCTTGTTTCGGGGAATCATCCAGATCTAGCGACCCAGCTTGCTGGTGGTCAGGGGTATGGTTCGGAGGTTCTCGATAAGGCGGTTCTGGTCGATACGGTTTTGCGTGTTTCGTCTGTGGAGGGAAACACGATTCATTTTCTCAATCCCTTGCGAACAGATATCCGGCCTGAATGGAATTTTAAGGTAAAGACCTATGGAGTGAGTGTGGAGGAGGTTGGTTTTGAAGACTTTACGATTGAGATGTTGGGGGCGGCGAAGTTGCCACATCTTCAGGAACCTGGGTTCAACGGGATTTCGCTGAGCCGAGCGCTGCATTCTTGGATTCGTCGGGTGACGGTCATTGATTGTGACAATGGGATGGCTTTGTCGGGAACAAGATTTTGTGAGATCAGAGATGTGACAATTAAGGCAGATAAGAGGAATTCGGGGAGTCCCAACAATCATCTCGTCGCTAATAGTCATCATGGGATTAGTTGTGGGAGTTACGCGCAGGATAATTTGATTACGAATTTTAGAGACTCCGGTGATTCATTCGATCACGGTGAGTGTTTTTCCGCATGGGAATGTGTTTTCGAATGGCTTTATTGAACGGGCGACCTTTGACCATCATGGTTTTTTGCCGTACGAAAATCTATTTACAAATATCACGACAGATAATCCAGCACTCCTTTATGCTTCTGGTGGAAGATCGACTTGGAGGCCGCATTCGGGGCGGTACACCACGTTCTGGAATTTTCATTATCCGGGATCTCCTCAGGGACTGCCTTCTTGGCCTCAAATGAATGTTATTGGACTGCCTGGCTATTCTAATCAGACGGGTGGTAGTGGAACTTGGGTTGAGTCGATGTCGAATCTATGCCCTCCCAATTTGCATGAAGCGCAAAAAGCAAAGCGCCTAGGCCTAAGTTCGGAGGATCGTCCCACAGCAATCTTGATCACCGATGGGATAGGAGGACGGGCACCCGTGACAATTCAATTCGATGGGTCGAGATCAATCACGCCTGAGGGTAGTATTGTGTCTTATCAATGGGACTTCGGAGATGGGTCTGTGGCAACAGGTCCGATGGTCTCTCATACCTACGGGACGGGAATTTTTGAAGCTTCGTTGACGGTGTCGAATAGCCAGGGTCTGACCTCGACTCAGACCGTGACGATTCACAATGGAGAGTTGGTGACTCTGCAGGCTGAAGATGCGACTTTAACGACGGCTTCGGTCGAGAATAGCCATGCTGGGTATCTTGGGAGTGGATTTGTGAACTTGGGGCCTAGTGGGAGTTCGGTGGAATGGTCGAATGTTGACGGGGGGGCAGGAGGTTTGGTCGATCTCAGCTTTCGATACGCTTTGGGGAATGATCCGAGAGGAGTCAATCTTGTCGTCAATGGGGTGAGTCAGTCGTTGAGTTTTCCGAATTCGGGTGGTTGGGCTGAGTGGGCCGAGGAGGTTGTCACGGTTCGTCTTGAAGCTGGTGCTAACAACGTGATTCGAATTGAAACGACTGGAATGGACTCGGCTAACATTGATCAGTTGAGTTTACCCAAGTTTGGGGTGGTCTCTCTACAGGCGGAGGATGCGATTTTGTCTAGTGCCACCATTGAAACGGTTCATGCGGGGTTTCATGGAACAGGTATGGTGAATTTGGGGTTTAATGATAGCTCAGTTCAGTGGGTTGGGATTGACGGAGGGGAGGGAGGGGTGAAGGTGATTGGGATTCGATATGCGCTCGGAAATGCAACAGGTAGGACGACGCAACTGATCGTTAATGGTGAGGTTCAGCAGGTGACTTTTTTGGGCACGGGAGGTTGGGCGAATTGGGAAGTGTTGAATGTTCCGGTGTCCTTGCTTGCTGGGGCGGTCAACACGGTGCAAATTGAGACGGTTGGTCAAGATGCAGGCAATATTGATGAGCTTTTGATTCCAAGTGATGGTTTGTTTTCGTATGATTCTTGGCAAGGGGCGCAATCGTGGGGAGTGACTCCGGTGTCCTTGCGAGATGCTGAGGATGATCCAGATTTCGATGGCGTCTCGAATGGCTTAGAATGGGTATTGGGTTCGTCTCCTGTTGATGGAGGAAGCATGAATTTGTTAAAAATGGGAGTCGATGAGGGGATGGTATCGTTTGACTTCCCGAAGTCGTCATCGAAATTCAGCTCGCGGCTACATAGCAGCTTGGATATGGAAACGTGGATGGACGTTCCGCAGAGTGTTGAGCGTTATCACGCGAATACGGGTCGGTATTTTTATGAGCATCCCATAGACCTCAGCTTGGATTATCGTCAATTTTATCGAGTTGTCTTTGAGGTTGATTGAATCATTTTCTTGAGATCTTGGTTCACGGGCGGATTTGGATCTGTTACCGCAAGTGCATGCCAAGAATTTTGAGGAATATATTGATTATGATTTGTGTTGTGCGTGTGGGCGATGCACAAGTGCGGGAGTGGACTGATGAAAAGACCCAAAGGGTTCTGGAGGGGGAATTCATGAGAGTTGAGGGTGATCAGGTCTTGATTCGTAAAAAGACTGGGAAAGTCGTGAGAGTGACGATTGGTCGGTTAGTCAAAGGGGATCAGGATTTCGTGGCTAGTCAGAAGTTGAAACTTAAGGAGGTTCAGCCTCCAATCATGATTGGGATGACGCCTTTGAAACCGCAGGACGGGCGTCAGGGAAGAAGTTTTGAGATTAAGAATACGAGTGGCAAGACAGTGGAGTTTATGAAATGTCATGTGTTTTTGTTTGATGGTGAAAATCAATGGATGAATGGTTTTTCGTTGTTGAATAACGGGCGATTCAAAAACGAAAAAGAGGGAGAAAAGATGGAGAAGGGGTCGCTAGGGCGGGAGAAGACGTTTCGGGTGTATTTGCCGAAAGAGAGGTTGAAGCAGGGGGCTGAGAAAGTGTCTGGAATTGTGACGGAACTAAAATGGAGAGATGGTTCATGTTGGCCGTCGTGGGAAGGTGCGGCACCGAGGCGGAAGGGAGCGGTTCCGGTGACATTGATTGAGAGTGGAGTTGTGAAGGCTGGCTCGGTGAGGTTATTGCTCATTGGAGCCTATAATCATTCAGGTGAGAGTGTGGAAGAGGTGGCTTACCGAGTGAATTATTATGGTGAGGATAATAAAAAGTTAGGGCATATCGATTTGAAGAAAGTGATTGAAGGGGAGAGCGAAAAGGGTGAGAAAGCTAGTCGTAAAGTGCTGATCAAGCCAAGGCGGGGAATTGCTTTTGTGGCAGGTGGGGGAGCTTTTCCCAAGGGGGCGGTACGAGCTGAGGTGGTTTTGAGGTCGGTCAATTTTGTGAATGGGGAAAAGTGGAAGAATTGAATGGTACGTGCTTGAGAGTCCACAGATCAGACTTGGTTTGTTGATCGCTCGGTCTTCTATCGTGTGGGGTCACAGTCTGCTGGTATTTTTTCTAGAATAGAAATGGTATCAGAGAAAGAATGGTAGAGCAGAAGTGGGGTTGAGTTTCTAGGGAAGTGGCTTTTTCTGAGAGTGATTCCAGATTCGGTGATATTTTGCAGTGGCTGATTTTTGGTCAATTGGGGCAAATTTTTTCTGAATGAGAAAAGAAAAGTCAGCTAGGGAGATGGCGATTTGTCGAGCCGGGAAAATGGTTTCGGTTCGGGGGAGGAAGCGCTCGGCTTTTTTGGTTCTCTTTGGCGCTCTTTTTGGAGGGTTGCCGTTCCTGATACTAGGATTAATTTTGTTTGTGGAGGTCGAGTTGGTGATGGAGTGGTGGATAAAATTGGGTTTTGTTTTGATTTTGATGGTTCCAGTTTTGATCGGGGCTGCATGTTTATTGTTGGGGGTTCTTGAGTGGGCAGGGGCGAGCAGGGAGAAGGTTTTGGTCGAGGAGGTGGAAAGCGACCAAGAGGATATTGATCAGTCCTATTTGGTGAATAGAGGAGAGAGGAAATTCTCTGGGGGGAGAAAGTGGGAGAGAAACACTAGCCCGAAAAGTGTAAGAAATGAGTTCTTCAGTGGTGTTTTTGAGTTTCTTAGAGGTATTGAGAGGGGAGTTAAGAAGGGGTTGGCTCGAGGACTGGTTGATCAAGAAGTTGCATTTGCGATAAGTTGAGAGCTTTAGGTCGGGTTGAGGGTGGATCTGATGAAGGGGGCGGTGGGAGCAGTCTTGGATTTGGCGACTTGCTCAGGAGTTCCTTGGGCAATGATTCTTCCCCCGTGGGGGCCGGCATCGGGCCCTAGGTCGATGAGGAAGTCGGCTTCGGCGGCAAGGTCCATGTGGTGTTCGATGACGACGACGGTATGTCCTTCGTCGACAAGGCGATGAAGAACGTCGGTGAGTCGGGCGACATCTTGTTGGTGGAGTCCGATTGTTGGTTCTTCGATGAGGTAGAGGTTGGTGTTTTGAGGACCGAGCTTGGAGATCGTTTTGCGTCCTTTGGTGAGTTGAGTGACGAGTTTGAGTCGTTGAGCTTCACCTCCGCTGACAGTGGGTGAGGGTTGACCAAGGGTGAGGTATCCTAGGCCCGTGTCGGAGAGGAGTTGGAGTGGTTTTTGGAGTTTGGGATGGGATTGGAAAAATTCGGCGGCTTTGGTGATGTTGAGGTTAAGGATGTCTCCGATGCTGAGTCCGTTGTATCGGATTTCGAGAGTGGAGGGGTTGTATCGTTGTCCGTGACAAGATTCGCAGTCGATCCAGGTTGTGGGGAGGAAATCCATTTCCAGTTTGATTCGTCCGTTGCCTTTGCATTCGGGGCATTGTCCTTCTTTGTTGTTGAAGGAGAATCGGGAAGCGGAGTAGCCACGCATACGAGATTCGGGGAGGTGGGCAAAGAGGGAGCGGATATGGTCGAAGAGCTTGACATAGGTCGCGGGGCAGGAGCGGGAGGTTTTACCGATGGGCGATTGGTCGACTTCGTAGACGTGTTTGATGGCGTCGAATCCTCGAGAAGATTTGAAAGGGAGGGGGGCGTGGTTGGCCTGGCGGTTGGAGGCCGCCGCCACCTTGAGGCAGCCTCGCATAAGGGATGATTTTCCAGAGCCTGAGGGGCCGGTTAGAACGGTAAGTCGACCGAGGGGGATTTGGACGTCGATGTTTTTGAGGTTGTTGAGTTGGCAGTCTTTGAGGCGTAGCCAACCAGTGGATGCATTTTTGGAAGGGAGTTTGCGACGTTTACCAAGAGAAGGGTGTGTGAGCGGATTTTTGATGGCGTTGAGGGTGGGTGATTTTGGGCTGTTCGATTTGGATGTCGGTTTACCGGAGTAGACGATTTCTCCTCCTTCGACCCCTGCGCCGGGTCCGAGATCGATGAGGTGGCTGGCTGTTTTAATGGTGTCTTCGTCGTGTTCGACAAGGAGGAGGGAGTTTCCTTTTTGTTGGAGTGATTTGAGAGTTTTTAGGAGGGCGGTGTTATCGCGCGGGTGAAGTCCGATGGTGGGTTCGTCGAGAATGTAGAGGACACCCTGGAGGTTGGAACCAAGTTGAGCGGCAAGACGAATGCGTTGTGATTCGCCTCCGGAAAGGGTGGTGGCGGAGCGATCAAGTTGGAGATAGCCAAGTCCGACGTGGTGGAGGAATTCGAGGCGTTGGGTGATTTCGGGTAAGATGTCTCGCGATATTTCTCGGTCACGACCGGTGAAGCGGAACGAACTTATTTTTTCTTTGGCTTGGAGCACAGAGAGCGAGGTGATGTCAGAGATAGAGGTGTTCTTGATAAAAACGTGCCGTGAGTTTTCACGGAGGCGTGAACCGTGGCAGTCGGGGCAGGTGATGAGTTCTTCGGGGGCGGCTTTGGCTGCGAGTTTTTCTTCGTGGATTTCGGCTTCGGCGGTGG
Organism: Akkermansiaceae bacterium; assembly: GCA_020627645.1. Taxonomy (GTDB): domain Bacteria; phylum Verrucomicrobiota; class Verrucomicrobiia; order Verrucomicrobiales; family Akkermansiaceae; genus SW10. The sequence continues at coordinate 788 of JAHDGN010000078.1, read as the reverse complement.
AGTTGAAGCCTTTGGTGTCGAACCTGCCGGAAGTGATGAACCCATAGCCGCGGCAGGTGGGGCACCATCCTCTTGGGGAGTTGAAAGAGAAGTGATGAGGATCGAGTTCTTCGAACGATTCTCCAGTAATTGGAGAGACGCGAGAAGTGGAGAAGGTGTCGAGTCGGAGGTTTGAAGGTTCGAGGGTGCGGAAGGTGCCTTTGCCGTGTTGGAGGGCTAGAGCAAGGGCTTGAGAGATTTCGTTTTTGGATTGTTTGGTAGAGACGTTGGCGACGACGAAATCGATGTCATGAGCCTTGTGTCGAGCGAGGGGTTGGAAGTCTTCGGTTTGAATGAGTTCTCTATCAATGAACATTTCTCGAAACCCTGCTTTGGCTGCAGAGGCGGCGATTTCTTTGTGGAAGCCCTTACGACCTTTGATGATGGGGGAGAGGAGTTTGAGGCTTTTGTGTTTTTTGAGGAGTTTTCCGAGATGAAGGCCGATGGCTTCGGGAGTTTGAGAGATGACGGGTTCGCCAGATTGGGGGCAATGTTGGATGCCGACCTTGGCAAAAAGAAGGCGAAGGAAGTGGTAGATTTCGGTGACCGTGCCGACGGTGGATTTTCCACCACCACGGGAGATGCGTTGCTCGATTGCGACGGTGGGTGGGAGTCCAGTGATGAGGTCGAGGTCGGGTTTTTCGAGCTGGCTTGCAAATTGACGAGCATAGGGTGACATCGAGTCGAGGAAGCGTCGTTGTCCTTCGGCAAAAATCACATCGAAGGCGAGGGTGGATTTTCCCGATCCT
>JAHDGN010000539.1 GCA_020627645.1 Akkermansiaceae bacterium | reverse complement strand
TGCGTTTGTGGTGAGGGACCGAGCTCGCAATGGTGATCGGGCTTCTTGGGATGGTCGATTGTTATTCAAGATTGGTTCGAGGTCGGGTTTGCAGACGACGGAAGTTTCGGTTTTTCGACCTGAGTCTGTGGGATTTCAGAATGGAGTTCAGGTGATGGGGCAGGCGGGGACTCATTTTTCAGACTTTGTGGTCATTGATGCTAATTTTGTGGATGCCAACAATGACGGTGTTCATGACAATACAACCTATCCGAACCATACCAGAATCCGGACGAGGACGCATGTTGATGTGTATCCCAATCCAGATTACTTAGAAAATCCATTTCCATCGAATGCGAGTGGAGATTACCAGGCAGGAGGACTCTATGAGACTTATGAGTGTGTGGTGATCAATGCTGGAAGCCTTCTTGGGGTCTCTAATGGCACAGGGGGAGCGTATCCAATTCGTTATAAAGCAACGATTGTGGTGAGTAATCCAAGGTCGATAACTGCTGATGTCCACTCGGTGACGGTTCACGAAAATTTTGGAAGGTCAGATCTAGGGCCTGGTGAGGCTGATGATGCAGCGATACCAATGTATGCTAATCCTGGGGATGGGAATACGGTGCTGGGGTGGGAAATGTCTTTTGTCATCGATGGTCGATTAATGGTTTGTAATTTCCGAGGAACGATCGGTTATACCTTTAATGAAGATCCGAATGCCAAATTTGGGTGGTCGGTAATGCGGCCGATCAATGAGATTTACTATAATCATGGTGCTGGAGCTTCCTCCGAGCCCATGGTGGATGGGGTTCCTTTCTCGGAACGTTATCCTATTGCTAAGCAGCCATTGAAAGATATGGAGGGAAATGTTTTTGAGCGTCCGGTGCGAAGTGGGGGGCAGCTTGTGCAAGGGAGTGTTATTCTAGGAGCTTATCCATGGATTAGTTGGGATGGGACGGATATTACTGTTTCTTGTGTTGCTCAGTACGATGGTCCATTGAGAGCTGGATTTATTGTCGCTGGATCATCAACTAATTGGTATTTGGCGTCACCTGATGGCCCGGTGAATCCGAACCGGGGAAACATGTCGACGGTGGTGACATCGATGCCAGTGGTTTCGCACTATTTGAGGGCATACGGACAAAATACGAACGGAACTGGGGGATCTCGGATCATGAATGCTCCCACGGGGTTTACGGGGTCGATGTGGCAGTACCATGCACAGGGAGGAGAAGTGAATCCTTATTATCCGATTCTTAAGAAGCCATTTGTCTATCAGATGTATGTGGGAAACAAGTATTCTGAGGTGGATCTGTCGACCTTTCAGGACAGTGGATATATTTTGTATTGGCCGATGAATGAAGTTGTTCGGTTTGATCAGGATTCAATGGTCCGCAAGGTTGGGTCTCAAACACCCTACAAATACAGCGATATTACGAATCGAACGACCCTGGGTACGATCAGCGAGGAGTCCTACCGTGCGGTTCAGTATCACAAGACTTTGACGCAGGATTTCGCGGGCAACGGTCTTAACGGTCAACTGGGTGTGGGGGCTCAGTTTCCATTTGAGAAAAAGGATGCTCTGGGGGCTTGGGCGGCCGGGGAAGCTGAGTGGAAGGCGGCTTTTGATCAAAATATTGCTGAGGGTGGTCGCTGGTTTGAGTCACTCAACTATTTGAATGGAGGGGTCGATCGGTTGAATGAAATGGTACAAGATTTTAATGAAGGCCAGTATGGCAACTCGGTTTATTTTCAGCCGGGTGGGAAGGTCTCAGTTAACGTTCCG
>JAHDGN010000538.1 GCA_020627645.1 Akkermansiaceae bacterium | reverse complement strand
TGATTGTGGAGGATGGTTTGGCGTGTCGGACGATGGCGGCGTATATCGATTTGAACCCAGTAAGGGCGGGGATGGTGGAGGATCCGGCGGATTATCGTTGGAGTAGCTATGGGGAAGCGGTGGGAGGGGGTCGAGGAGCGAAGAAGGCGCAAGCGGGTTTGGTGAGGTCATTGCGGGGGCATCGGAAGAAGGAAGGGGATGTCGGGGTCAATGCGCGGGGGTGGGCGCAGGGAGGATTGGGGAAGGAGTATCGGAGGATTTTGATTTCGGCTGGGACGGCTCAGGAGGAAGAGCGGAGTGAGACGGGGAGGAAATATCAGGTGGGCATCAAGAAGGGGATGCCGAAGGAGAAGGCGGAGCGTGAGTTGACAAGGCTGGAGGGAGAGAGTGCGAGAGATTTGAAGATCAGTCAGGTGATTCGGTGTCGGGTACGATATTTTACGGATGGAGCGGTGATTGGTTCGAGAGAGTTTGTGGACAAGGCGTTTGAGATGAGCCGATGGCGATTTGGGGAGAAAAGGCGAGATGGGGCGAGGAAACCTCGTGGAGTCTTAGGAGAGTTGGCTGGTGAGATATGGTCGATGAGAGATTTGCAGAGGGAGTAGGTAAGTAATTGATTTTCTGCTGCTAACGGAATTGTTACTTTGATGGTTGGCGTATTTCTAGAAGTCTCCTTTTTTCCTCAGGCGATACTGAAATCGTCGGGTGTTGGAACAGTCTTTCGAGAATCCCATCGGTGGGTTTGGTATTTTCGGCGACGAATTGATAGGCATTGAAAAGTTGGTCTGGATCCTGTCTGCAAATTCCAATGATGTAGCAAAGAGCCCATTGATTTGGAAGAGATGAAGTCTCTTGGTTGTTTTTGATCCATGCTTGAGCTGAGGAGGGTGAAAGTTCGGTGAGGATGATGATCGCTGACGAAATCACTTGTTCAAGATCAGGATAGGTAGGGTCAATCTTTAGAAAGTCTCGATGGTCAAATCCAAACGATCCTACAGATTGGTCTTGAAGGTTTTCTACTCGGAGCCAATTGATGAAAGAGAGCACTTCATCAGGCTTTTCCATGGCACATAGAATTCCACTGAGAGCATCAGATTGTAGATGACTGGTCTCTGGTTTTCTTGGATTTGAGAGTTTCTTAAAATATTCGCGTGCGATCGTTGGGTGGTGCTTTTGAAGACTTTTGAAGAATGGAATGGCGGTGCCAAAAGTGGCGATTTGAAAATTGGAGCGATGAGCTTTGGTGTAATAATTTTTAAGCTGAATCCAGCCTAACTGGTGATGAGCTTTGGCCATTCTTTTTAGTAAAAATCGGTTAGAAAAATGTTCATCACCTTCTTCTTGGAGAAGGGAATGAAATTGAAGTGGATCAGGTTGGCGCCGAATGATTTCGTCAACTAGGTCATTGGCTTGTATCAGCCAGCTCTCATGGTTCGGGGGTCGATTGTTTTCGAGGGTATTCAAAGATTGGAGGAGCTCGCTGAGTTCGAAAAAGGAAAGCGGCCGCAGTGTTTTTTTGAAGTCACTTCGATCAGACTTGTTTGGTGAAGGAAGTTCTCGATTTGAGGCGAGGTGTTTCAATTGTTCTTCGGGGTGCCGAGAAGGTTGCTCTGAGTCGCAGGAATTCAGAAAGATGATCGCTGTCAGAAGGGTTATGATTTTGTGAATCATTTTCAAAGGTTACTTCCTGAGAGAATAAAGAGACGATTATAGGAGTCTGATTTTTTTGGGCCTCCTCCGCAGAATCTGTGGGTGGAATTGGGTTCTGACAGCTACAGGTGGCG
>JAHDGN010000537.1 GCA_020627645.1 Akkermansiaceae bacterium | reverse complement strand
CCCATCTCCGCACGCTTCCTCCTGAACAAGCAGCGAAAAGAGAACAACACCCCCAATAAAAACCACAAAAGAGCCAGCAACATCAATGGACCCCCATTAAAAAACAGATCAACGATGGTCGGCTCATACAGATTCGCTTTCCCAAAAAACATCGTAGCACGAAGCTAATCTCCCCAACGAACACAACCATTACAATGGGTCTCGATTTTTGTATGATCGCCTGCCATAAACGGCCCACCCTCATCATATCCCTCTTCCCTACCTCTCCAAAATCGGTTAAGCCCTCGGCGGATCAAAAAACATCCGCCATTCTCATGCTCGACATCAAAGTCATCCGCGACAATCCCGATTTCATCAAAGAACGCCTCTCAACCAGAGGCCCCGGCCTTGCCGAACTCATTGACGAAGTTCTCATCTGCGACGAAACCCGGCGAAAAAACGAAACGGAAAAACAAGCTCTCCAATCTCAACGAAAGACAACCTCTAAGGAAATCGGAAAACTCCGCACCAACGGAGAAGACTCATCCGCCATCGAAGCCGAAGTCAAAAAAATCGGAGAACAAATCAAAGCACTCGATGAGGAAGCCTCCAAGGCAGAAGACCGCCAACTTGAACTCCTCCTCAACCTCCCCAACCTCCCCCACGACGCCTGCCCCATCGGGGAAGACGAAACCGCAAATCCCGTCATTCGCTCATGGGGACAAAAACCAGAAATTCCAAATCCCAAAGACCATCTCGAAATCGCCGAGAAAAAAAACCTCATCAACTTTGACGACAGCGCCCGCCTCTCTGGCTCCGGCTTTGCCGTCTATCGTGGAAAAGGAGCTCGCCTCCAACGCGCCCTGATCCAATTCCTCCTCGATCTCCAATCCAAAGAACACGGGTACGAAGAAGTCAACGTCCCACACATCGTCAAACGAGAATGCATGGAAGGAACCGGCCAACTCCCGAAATTCGAGGACGACATGTATGGAACTGAAAACAACGAATTCTTCCTCGCCCCTACCGCCGAAGTTCCCGTCACCAATCTCTACCGCGACACCATCCTCAGTGAAGCAGACCTCCCCATCAAAATGACGGCCCATACACCCTGCTTTCGACGCGAAGCAGGCTCAGCTGGTCGAGACAATCGTGGAATCATCCGCATGCACCAGTTCGATAAAGTCGAACTCGTCCAGATCGTTCACCCTGAAACCTCCATGCAAGTTCTCGAAGAACTCACCGCTCACGCTGAAACCGCCCTTCAAAAACTCAATCTCCACTACCAAACGATCGAGCTCTGCACAGGAGACCTCGGCTTCGCTTCTCAGAAAACATACGACATCGAAGTCTGGGCCCCTGGCCAGGGCAAATACCTTGAAGTCTCCAGCTGCTCCAGCTTCCACGACTACCAAGCTCGTCGCATGAAACTCCGCTTTAAGGACGCTGACGGAAAAAATCAATTCTGCCACACCCTCAACGGTTCAGGTACCGCCCTTCCCCGCCTCCTCGTTGCTCTTCTCGAACAACACCAGGACCAAGACGGCACCATTCATATCCCTGAAGCCCTCCAACCATACTACGGAGAAACAACTCTCTAAAATTCGCAGACAAAAACCACCGCGAATCAGCGTTTAGATGAAGGATCAAGACGTCTTCGACAGGACGTGAGCTTGACCGTTCACTTGACCTCCAAATCTCAGAAAATCACACCAAATTTGATCGGACCGATGCGCCTAATTCCAATTCTTATTGCACTCATTCTACCTTCTCTAGGAGCCGACCTCATCTACGAATCATTCGAATCAGATG
>JAHDGN010000536.1 GCA_020627645.1 Akkermansiaceae bacterium | reverse complement strand
TCTTGATGTGCCGAAATTAGCGGATTGGGGCCGCGAATAGCGAAAGTCGGGTTAGGGAATTAGAAAATCGCTTGTTTTTATAAGGGGGCGACGATTTTGGATGAGAGGAGAACATTCTGATCTCTAGAATAAGTTAAAATCACCTAAGAATCAGGTTGAGGCGTCCCGTTTTGAATTGACGAATTTTGCCCGATACCGAGAGGGTGGGGATTTCTTGGTGTTTCCGAAGTTTTTGAGGAATTTCTTGATACGATGGACAAGAAAATTCAAGGGGCTTGATCAACGATGGCTTCACGTGTTGGTTGTGCAGCTCACGAGACTCCTTAGTTATCCTCGTGTAGCGTGTTGTGGTGGTATATCGGGTCATCTTTTTGTGTGAAAATGACCTCAAATTTTTGCTCTTGAGATAGATTGTCAGATGAGTTCCTCGTTTGAAATTTTGAATGTGGTGGAGTTTTTTGGGTGACTGATGGAGTGAAGGTGCTGTAATCCCGCGCATGAAGCAAAGACGAGGACGTCGTGGGTTTTGGTGGTGGTCGTGGTTGATTTTTTTGGTGGGAGGTGGGGTGGCTGTGCTGGGTTATTTGCAAGGCGAGAAGGTTTGGTTGGAGCGTGAGAAGGTTTATCAGTCTCAGGTGGAGTTGAGTTGCCAGATTCGCCCCAGATTTGTTCCGGATGGGGCGGCTGCCTTCAAGGCTGCGGGAAATACTAAGAATCAGAGTTCTCAGCAGAGAGAAACGATTAAGGCGATTGGGGATCGAGATCTTTTGGAAGAGGTGGTGGAGGAATTGGATTTGGTGAAAAAATTGGGGGAAGATCGGGATTCGGTGGTTTCGCGTCTCCAGAGGGATCGGATGATTGATTTTAATCAAGAGGAGAATTCGTTAGTGATGACCTTAAGAGGGAGCGATCCGGATCTTGTGGCAACGGTTTTGAATGCTATTGCGAAGAAGGTGCCTGGGATTGTTGAGAGGGTGGATCAAGAGATGAAGCGCAAGGCGTTGGAAGGAGTGGAGGATCGTGAGAGGCCTTCTCGGTTGGCTGAGGCGAGGGCTTTGGCAAAGTTGAAGGAGCTTTTGGAAAAAGAGGGAGTTGTCATTGATCCGACTCAGCAGAAGGATTGGGAGTTATATTGGGCGATTGATGGGGTGTATGAGGCGAAACAAGAGTGGGATGAGATGAAAAGGCAGGTTGTGGAATCGAAGGGGGAAGGGAGGAAGGAGCGATCCTTTTGGAAGCGGGCGGTTCCTAGGACTTTTGTGGTTCAGCCTGCGATACCAGGGGAAGATCCGGTCGGGCCTACCGTGGAAGATTTGGCTTCGGATCAGCAGATGTGGGGTGCTTATGGTCTGATCGCTGGATTACTGTTGGGAACGTTGTTGGCCTTTATTTGCAGTCGTTTGTTTCGGTGAATGAGTGAGGGGGCTTGAATCCTCAGGCATCCGGTGCCAGAATCCGAGGGATGCGAGTATTGATCTTTGCTGTATTCTTGGGTGTGCAGGTGGGTTTTGGGGCTGGGGTTGGTGAGACGGCTTTGTCGTTTTTTAAGTTTTTGAGCAAGGGGGAGAATCTTGAACAGATTCACGAACGGTTGATTTTTAGTGAGTATACGGCGACAGAGAAAAAGAATTGGGCATTGGGGTATTGGCAGGAGTTTTCGAAGGGACTGAAAGGCAGAGAGCCAAAGTTTTGGGTTGAAGAGACGAAGAATGATGCCGATTTGGCGGGGGTGGTAGTCTCAGTGACCTTTGATGGGTACCCTAATGAGACGAAGGTGATGGGGGTTGCGTTGG
>JAHDGN010000077.1:3069-11357 GCA_020627645.1 Akkermansiaceae bacterium | reverse complement strand
CGATTTCTTGGAAGATGCGGTAGTGTTTGAGGAGGGGTGGGGGAGGGTGTCGGAGTTGGGGGTTGGGTTGGCGAATGATCGGTGGGTGAGTGAGGATGGGGGGAGGTCGGATGTGCTTGTGATGAAGCCGGCGGTGGAGGAGATGGTTGCTTTGAGTGAGCAGAGGGTGGTGGTGACGAGCTATATGGATCATCCGGTGGGGCAGAGGTTTGCGGCGTGGGAGGCTGGCAGGGCGGGTATTGCGGAGGTGTGTGGTTTGCAGACCCTTGGGTTGTTTGTGTAGATGGGCTATTTGGAGGTGAGGGGTGGGGCTTTGGGGAGGTGCTTGGGGTGGGTGTGGGTTTTGGGGATTTGTTGGAGCAGGAAGAATGGATGGAGTTGTAATTTTTTGCATTTGGATTTTTCGGGGAAGTGGGGAATGCTCGCCCGCATGAGTGATAAGCCTTTGAGCGGAAAGACAGCGGTTGTTTTTGGAGTTGCAAATAAGCGGAGTATCGCGTGGGCGATTGCGCAGGCGTGGAAGGAGGCTGGAGCGACGTTGATCTTTAATTATCAGGGAGATCGGTTGAAGGACAATGTGGAGCAGTTGGCGGGGACGTTTGGGGATGATGTGCCGCTTTACCCTTGTGATGTGACGAGTGATGAGGAGATCGATGCATTTTTTGAGAATGTGAAGAAGCATACGGACAAGGTGGATTTGGTGCTTCATTCGGTGGCGTTTGCGCCTAAGGAGGCACTGGAGGGAGATTTTTTGAGCACGTCTCGTGAGGCGTATCAGATTTCACATGATATTAGTGCTTATTCTTTGGTCGCGATTGCGCAGCGGGCTGAGAAGTTGATGACGGATGGGGGATCGATTGTGGCGATGAGTTATTATGGTGCGGAGAAGGTGGTGCCTCATTACAATGTGATGGGGGTGGCGAAGGCGAGTTTGGAGGCCTCGACTCGTTATTTGGCATCTGATTTGGGACGTCAGGGGATCCGGGTGAATTGTATTAGTGCGGGTCCGGTTCAGACGTTGGCGGCGCGGGGGATTTCGGGTTTTGGGTCGATGATTAAGCATTACGAGGAGCATGCGCCACTTGGGAGGTCATGCACGACGGAGGAGTTGGGTGCGACGGGTGTCTTTTTGGCGAGTGAGGGTTCGGCTTCGATCACGGGGCAGGTGATTTATGTCGATGGTGGGTATCAGATTATGGGAATGTAGTGTAGAATCTTCGAGATGAAGCAGTGGTTTTACGCGAAAGACGGTCAGCAGTTGGGTCCGGTTGATGAAGCGACGTTTGGTTCGAAGGTGTTGACTGGCGAGATTGGTCAGGATGACTTGGTTTGGTATGAGGGGATGGGAGATTGGAAACCTTTGCGGGATTCGGGGTTTGTAGGCCAGCAAGGGGTGACGCCCGTGGGTGGTAGTCCCTATTCACCACCAGTGCAGAGTGCGACGATGAGCGCTCAGCCAGACTATGGACCACAGACAGGTTCTACGAATGGTTTGGCGATTGCGAGTTTGGTGTGCGGGATTTTGGCTGTGGTTTTGTTTTGTTTGTTTGCTGGTATCTATTTGGGAATACCGGCAGTTATTTGTGGGCATTTAGCACTGAAAAAATTAAGGCAGACGGATAACAGGCAAACGGGTGGAGGGATGGCTATTGCGGGTCTTATTTGTGGGTATTTATCGATGGTCTACGTTCTTTATGTTGCGATCATGTTTGCTATCGGCTGGGATGGGATAAAAAAGGAATTTAATAGTTCGTGGGAGGAGGCAATGGAGGAGGCTCAAGATGAAGTGAGGCGGGAAATGCAAGAGAGTGAAGAAGAATCTACCGAATAGTATAGATTTTAAGAAGGAAAGGAAATGGCCAGGATGGGTGCTAATTGTGCCTGTGATCTTGGTGGCGATCGCTTGTGGAAAATGGTTGAGTGGTTTCTCGCCGGGTTGTTTGGTGAGAAAAGTCACTGGGTTTTATTGTCCAGGATGTGGCTCGACACGGGCAGTGGTGGCCCTAAGTGAAGGTCGATGGGAGGACGCTTGGCGATTGAACTGTTTTTTTGTTTTTACCTTAGTTTTTTTGGTTGGATGGCTGAGCCTGGCGGCTTTTCGAATTAGATTTCCTGAAGTATCGGGGTTGAGATGGTTCGTTTGGAAACTTTGGTTTGTATGGGTTTGGGTTGGGGGGTGGGTGATTTATGGGGTGGTGAGGAATTTTTGAATTCCTCTGATGATTATTTTTTTAGGACATTTTTGATGGTGTCGGCGACGGCCTCGCCGAGGATTTTTTGTTCTTCTGGGGTGTAGAAGTGGACGTCGTTACCTTCTCTGAATTTGTCGAAGGTTTTGGAGTTGGTGACGGTGGCGTGGAGATCAGTGATGAGGATGTCGGGATGATTTTTGAGGACTTCGAGTGCGGCTTGATTGTATTTGATGGCGGTGCCTTTGATGCGAGCGGCTGAGGAGGTGTTGTCGTTTGGGACGGGGGTGGTGGTAGCGAAGATGAGTTTGGCGCCGGTGGGGCGAAGGAGTTCGATGAGCTGTTCGAGGTTCTTTTTGTAGTCTTCGATGGAGACGGAATGGGGCCCAAACTTTTTGGTTTTGGGGTCGACTGGTTGTTTGAGGTCGTGAAGACCGTGATTGAATTGAATGACGTCCCAGTGGAGGCCTTTTTCTTTGTAGTTACCGAGCCAGAGTTCGGCGTTGGTGATTCCTTTTGATGAGGGGCCGGCATTGCCTTGATTGCGATGATAGTTGGCGATGCCTTCGAGGGCCTTCTTGGCAGCTCGATGGTAATTCATGCTGATGGAGTCTCCGATCGTCAGGACGCGAGGAAGCTTTGGGTCGTCTGTGAGGAGGGGATTGGGGAGAGATCGTAGTTCGAGATGAGTGGCGAAAAATTCGTCACCGGATTGTTTGCCGGTGAGTTTGATGTTCCAAAATTTTCCGGCGAGGTCCGTTGGTTTGAGTGGTTGGTGGTGGATGATGTTCCAGTGTTTGGAGCGTAACGAGACGAGGACTTCTTTGTTGTCGAATTGAAGGACTCCGCGACGGGTGTTTTTTTCTAGGGTTGGGGTGAAGAGTCCGGTGACCTGGCGGTGGTTTTTGGTGGGGCCCAAGCTGGGTTTTGGATTGGGGGCGGTGTAGAGGGTGGCGACGCGGCAGGTGAAGGGTTTGAGGTTTTGGAGGGCTTTTGATTCGTGATCGTTGATGCCTTTGAAGTGGGCGATGATGGGGGTGGGGAGGTTGTTGAAATTTTTTGGGTTAGAGATGTGGTTGAAGGTGGTGTTTTCGTCGATATGGACGAGGAAGCGAGACGTGCGTTTTCCGGTCTCAGGGTCAACGTGGGTTGTGGTGAGGTATTCGAATTGTCTGATTTCGTGATTGAAACCCAGGATGTTGCCAGTGGTGTTATTGAGGTCGGGTTTGGCGGTTGCGGAAACGAGGGAAGTGAGCAATAGGGCAGCGGATAACTTCATAGGGAAGTTATTGTTTATTTGTGGGTGATTGTCAGGGGATTATCCCACTTCTGGTCTCAAAAGCGCTCCGTGCGTCCGGTATTTTGAATGCAGTGATAGGATTATTCGGCTGTTTCGGGGGCTCCAGCTTTCATGGCTTCTGCAAAGGAGATCATTTTTTGGGTTGGATCGGGGGCTGATTCAATTTGTTTGATCATGTTGTTCCACATGCGAGCGAGTCGTCCGCGGACGTTCATGGATTTTAGTTTGGGTAGGTGTTTCTTCGCGTGTCCTTGGTATTTGGGCATGACTGAGGCGATGAGTCTCAGTTTGAAGCCCATTTTGCCGACTGGGTTGTCGAGGGTTGCCAGAGCGGATTTCATGCCGCCTTCAATCTTATGATTTCCGAGCAGGCTGATGGCGTGGGTTTTGGCACCCATGTTGTGGTAAGAATGATAGGTGCGATCTTCGTCTTTGATGATATGGCGAACCCAGGGCCCGACGTTTTTGAAATCCTGAAGGGGAATGTCTCCCAAGATGGCCATACCGTGGCTGCGGGCGTCGGCTCGTTTGTGGGTGGCTAATTTTTTGAGGGCTTGGAAAAAGAGTGTTTTGTCGGTGACAAGTTTGTTGGTGAAGGGTTTTTGGGAGAGTGTGGAGAGACTTCTGCCAATCGATGAATCAATGAGTCCGAGAGGGTCTTCTTTTGATTTATCAGCAGCGAGGAGTTTGAGAAAATCGTTGTAGTGAGGTTGGGCATCTTTACCGAGTTGTGCGAGGGCATCAGCAGCGGCGGCGCGGATTTCGAAAGGGTCACTTTTAGAGCGCATGATGTTGAGGAGGGTGTTTTTCATGGGAAGTGCGGTTTCTGGCGGGCAGCCGTAGGCGTAGTAGCTGATCGCGCTTAGTCGTTGTTCGCGGGTTCCAACGGTGGTCATTTTTTGGATTGTTTCTGAGAGCTTGTGTTTTCTGGGGCGGAGGGTCCAGATGGCTTCGGTTCGGATTCGAGGCATGGGGTGGTTGAAATTGTTGAGGAGGTGTTGATCACTGAGTTTCGAGGATTTGATCTTGGGATAATCGATGGCATCCGCAATTTGCGTTGAGGTGAGGAGGTTGGTGATGGCTTCTCGTCCGGTGATGATGAGTTTTCGTCGGCCGGTGCAGAGGTTGAGGAGGTGTGATCCTCCATCGCTCAGTCCGCGGTATGAGTAGATTGGTTTTGGGTAAGCACAGCAGTCGTAGGTGAATCCTCCATCTGGTTTTCGGTTGAGGGTGTGGAGCCATTTGGTTTGGTGGAAGAATCTGGATCCGGCTTCTGGGCCTGCAAGGTTGGCTCCGAGGCCGGTCCACATTTGGTTGAAGAATTGACCGGTGTGACCTGTTTCGATGTTGTCGTTGGAGGCGAGAGACATGCGGGTGAAGAATTGAGCGCCTTCTTTTTCGTTCATGATTGAGAAGGCGATGGCGGCCATGCCGGAGGTGCCATTGTTGTTGTAGTTTTTGGGTTTGGGCCCGTGGACGCCGTAGGGGAATGCCCCTTTGCCGACGTGGGAGCGGAAGTATTCGCCAGTTTGTTTGATGCAGGCGTCGATTTCAGGGTGCTTGACTCCAGCTTGGTTGGCAATCAGGACGGCGAGGAAGCAGGGAAAGGAGGAGGAGTTCATGACGGCATATCCAGGAAGGCGGCCGTGGGCTTTGCCGAAGTTGAGGTCGTAGGTGGCCATGCCGTGTCCCCAGAGGCCGGCAGCATCGCGGCCTTTGGCGATGGCGATGGCGTATTTTTGGAGCGCTTTGAATGCGTGTGGGTCTTTGGTGAGAATCGTGCTGTTCGGGCTCCGGTTGTTTTGCGTGAAGGAGACAAGTATGGGGTGTTGTTATTGAATGATAGCAAAGATCGTGGTTCAAGTCCTCGCTACATTTTAGCCATGGCCGAAAACAGGACTCTTATCGATACGAAAAATTTGGAGTTTTTTCGGCTCATTTTAACACAGCTCCCAAAAGGTTCGGTGATTTATCCTTATGATACGGCTTCGGTTTCTGCTTCTTGGGGTATCAATGGGGATGAGTATCAAAGTTATCTGAAGGCGATTGCCGATGCGGGCTTAGTGTTGTCTGATCAGCTACGTCTCACCAGCCAAGGTAAGAAGTAGTGAGTTTTGGTGAACTCCACGGAACTTTTTCGTTATTTCTCTGTTAATGGTGCGGGCGTTTCGCCCGCGCCACACTTTGAATTCCAGGAAAACTCGCTTGGCTCTTTTTCCTGATTGGTATTAGAAGATTATTCTGCGACTTCGGTTTGAGACGGCTCTGATTTTGAGGCGAGATCGAAGGGCAAAAAGATGGTGTCGAAGGTTAGGGAAAATGGAAGATCAAATAACGCGCCTATTCCAAATATCAGACGACCCCGGACAGAATCTAAGGGGCCGGCACATCGGTGCAGGTCGAAATTATCATCAGGTCCGTCGATTCCTCCACCAATTGCTTCCACATTCAGCTTAGTCGCGGGATAAATTTCATAGTGATCGCTGAATCCAGAGCCCGATGTTCGCATCATTAGAGTAGCGCAGTTTGAGCAGAGAAAAGACATTGCGATTAAGGTGGTTAAAGAGATTACTTTTTTCATCTGACAACAGTTTAGTTCACAAATTTAGGACCTGCAATTAAAATGCTAAATTCGCAGCACTTTTTCCCTGTCGGGTCCTGAAATTCTTGATGGCTTCTGCTTTTTTTTGTGGGACGAAGGAGATTAGGATGTTGCCAACAAAGATTGTTGGTGCTTTTTCAGAAAGCTGGGGTTGACCAAGTCAAGGCGATTCAGTGTTGTGGCAGGACGTTCATCGATTGAGGGTGAGCTAATGGTGAGTCTCATTGTAAGAGACTTATAAAATTTTAGTGATTTTGAGCGATATGATGGATCGAGTTTTTTCAAGTGAGGGAGTCAATTGGGAAGTCGCTGAGGGCCGTTCGCAGGGCGTCTCAGACATCGATGGATGGAAATCTTTGGCAGAGGGTTTGCTAACAGAGCAGCCTTGTGTTTTTCATCGCAACTTGGAAATTTCTGCTCTGTATTCGGGATTGTATCTGCGGAAGCCGCAACATTTTAAGTGGGCTGGGATGGCCGCCTTGGCGTCTTATCATGTGAGAGATGGACTTAAACTATTAACTGGTTTGACCGATAAGACTGGACGTCTCAGTGAGAAGATCGGTGGAAGAAATTGGATTGGGATCGGCTTGGATGATGTCGATGTTCTTCGCCAAACGAATAATACAATTTTCTCGGATATTGCGTGGGCTCACCTTGCGGTTGCTTTGCGTGGAGTTGAGGAGTTTGACGAGATGATTGGAGCCGTTCCACGCTACGAGGGGATCGGGCGTGCTTTTAGTCAGATGGAAACGGATGTATGGCTCGCGAACTTAACAATTTTGCGCCACGAACAGGAGGCGATGGTGCAACCAAATTTCGACAAGATGTCGCGTTCGTTTTCTATAGTCTTGTCAATGGGTGCGTCGATGTTTTATCAGGATTGTGGAATTTGTCAGAGAAAGACAAATGGGCTTTTTTTTCTCTTTATGATCGTCAAGCGGATGGGTTTTCTTTTGCGCTCTCGTTCTTTTCCAAAGATTACTGATTTGGACCAGCGCTGGGAGTGGATTGCGAATAGTCTGGTGCCAGGGTTTCGCAGTTACGAGCAGGGGGGCGTCAGAATTAAGAGAGATCTTAAAAAAATTTTTGAGGACCTTGCCAATTTGGAAAATGAGAAAAAGTGTTCGGTATAGAGAAATGAGGAATAATTTCTTTTGTTAGTAGGTCTCAATAACAGGCTTTAATTTATGAAAACCAAAATACAAATTACGAATCAGTCTAAAGTTTCCGGAATTGTGAGAGTGTTAGTCGCGTTGCCAGTTTTGCTTTTTGGAATTCAACATCTATTTGTTCCTGCAGCGGCTATGAAACCTTTGGTTGAGGCAGCGGGGTTGCCGTTCCCCGGGTTAACGGCGATGTTGGCGCCGATCATCGAGATCCTAGGTGCTCTGATCCTCTTGCCTGGTATTTTCGCTCGAATCGGTGCGGCTTTATTAACAGCGGCGATGGCTGGTGCAACGGCCACTCATTTGCTGATTGCAAAGAAAGGGGTTCCTTGGCCGAATGGGGAGGAAAATAATCCGGGGACTTTTCTTCCTGCCATTCTTCTCTTGGGTGCTTTGTTTGTTTTGTGGAAGGGGGCTGGGACATGGAGCTTGGATTACAAGATGTCTGAGAAGGCGAGAGTTGGTCGCTAGAAATCTTCAAAAGTGAAAATCGCCGATTATTTTCGCCATAAAGATCATGGTGGTGGGAAAGATGTCGTTGGTGAGATGATTGATCGTTTGCTTATACAGCGGGAATGGCCAAGCCATATTTGGAAATAGCAGATCATTCCGACAGGGCATTTGGCGGGTTTAACTTGGAAGATATTATTGCGCCTGGTTGTTTTGAAATTGGGAGTGCCTTGTAAGATTTGAGAATTCCCTTTTTTCAGGATGACCATCATGAGACGGCGATTGTTTGACTCAATTTTGGAATCAATTTAGAGTTCATTATTTCCGGAATAAGACGGGTGAGAATGGTCTCTTAGTTTCAATGATGACTACTGGAGGAGCATTCAAACGGGGAAAGAAGAATAGAGATTTATGACAAGAGCACTTCATATTGATTTCCACAAGCTAGCTAAGTTCACAAACGCAGCGCTCATTTTTCTGACCATCCTATTTTTGTTGGCGGGGATTTTTGTGTCGTTTTATTTCCATTTCGGAACGGTGGCTCTGCTGTTCATTAACGTAGTGAACTTCTTTTACCTTCG
>JAHDGN010000077.1:0-3059 GCA_020627645.1 Akkermansiaceae bacterium | reverse complement strand
AGTGTGGGTCCAGAGTTGAGACAGTATTTGATTGCCAATGACACCGAAGAGCGACCTTTTCATCGAAATGAGCGTTCCGAGGTTTATCGAAAGTCTAAGAATGTGGATTCGGCCGCGTCGTTTGGGTCGCAGTTAGAGTTTGATAACTCGGAGATTAAGATTAGGCATTCGATGTTTCCCTCGTCGCTGGATGGATTGTCTCCGTTCGAGGTTTCGTTTGGTAAAGAACGAGGAGTAGAGAATCCATATACGATTCAGAAGCCTCTTTTGATTAGCGCAATGAGTTATGGGGCACTTGGGGCTAATGCGGTTCGTGCGCTTGCCAGGGGGGCTGGTTTGGCTGGAATTCCGATGAATACCGGAGAGGGCGGCTATCCAAAGTATCATTTGATGGAGGACGGTGATTTGATTTATCAGATTGGAACGGCAAAATTTGGGGTCCGGGATGAGGATGGAAATTTGGATCCTGTGAAACTTGTGGAGATTACTTCTAAGCCTCAGGTTAAGATGGTGGAGATTAAATTTTCTCAGGGTGCGAAGCCTGGAAAGGGTGGGTTATTGCCGAAGGAAAAAATCACGGAGGAGATTTCGAATTTGCGTGGGGTGCCATTGGGTAGGGATGTTGTTTCACCGCGTCATCATGCGGAGTGTGTTGATATTGCTTCGACAGTTTCGTTTATCGGGAAGATTCAGAGTTTGGTTGATTTGCCTGTTGGGATGAAGATGTGCGTGGGGAACGTTCGGGAGTTCCGGGAGCTGGTGATGGAGATGAAGGAGCAGGAGGTTTATCCAGACTGGATTACGGTAGATGGGGCAGAAGGCGGGACGGGGGCCGCGCCTGGTAGTTTTTTGGATCGTGTTGGGGTGCCATTGTTGCCGGCGTTGCATGCGGTGAACCAAATTCTGATTGAGTTCGGAGTGAGGGAGCGGGTGAAGATTCTTGCTAGTGGAAAGTTGATTACACCGAGTCGCCAATTGGTTGCGTTTGCGGTGGGGGCTGATGCGATTTATTCGGCAAGAGGATTTATGTTGGCCTTGGGCTGTATTCAGGCGTTGCAGTGTGGGAACAATACCTGTCCAGCTGGGATCACGACTCATGATCCATCGCTTCAGAAGGGGTTAGTTTCGGAGGTGAAAGCTCAGCGAGTCAAAAATTATGTGGAGAATACGGTGCATGATCTTGAGGAGCTTCTTGCTGCTTCTGGAAAGACCTGCTTGAGACAGCTGTCTGTTGAGAATTTGTATATTCCCGAAGATAGCACGTTGGCCCCGTTCTTGCAGAGGTTTGCAAAAAACTAGCCCTTCATTTTTAGCAATTTATGAAAAAAAATTCGGTAATTGATTGGATCCTTCGGCTGGGAGTAGCCGTTATTTTGGGCTATATGGGATTGCTTAAAATTATAGGGAATGATGGATCTGTAGAGATGTTTACGAGGTTAGAGATGGGGTCTGGGGGGAGAGTTTTGATTGGGTTCCTGGAGGTCATCGCAGCGATTTTTCTATTGCTTCGTCAGAGTGTTTCTTTCGGTGCGTTGCTGGCTTGGGGTTTGATGACTGGTGCGCTTATCGCTCACTTTACGAAATTGGGAGTGAAGGGGGAGGCTGGGGTGTTCACTTTGTTGGCATTGGCGACGTGGGTTTTCGCGGCGGTTTTGATTTATCGCACACGATCGTCGAATCCTCTGGTGGGAGCGATGTTCTCGTCAAATTCCTGAGAGGTTCTTTTATTCGATTAAGATGAAAATTTATACCGAAGCGGCGTTGTTTGTGGATCGTTTGAATCTGGGGCCTCATTGGGTCTATAATCAGTCGAAATTGGTCCGGTTGTTTCCTGACGGTGTCAGAGGGGTGGTGGATCCGATTAGCAGTTTTCACTCTCGCCGGAAGGCGGGCCAGCAGACCCATCTTGGGGATCAGCTCTTTTGGCTATCTGAGTCAATTTCAAAGAATGAGGAGAGGTATGATTTGGGGTGTTGGCGTTCGGTTTGGATGGAGAAGATGTCGAGGTATGATGGTTTTATCGATGAGGCGGCAAACGAAACGCTTAAGAATGCTGGCCTCAAGCCTTCGGGATCGGATGAGCTATCTGGGGCTGCTCGGATTGCGCCTTTGCTGGATTTAGATTTGTCGCTTGAGGAGATGATTGAAGCTGCTAGGAGTCAGACTGGTTTGACTCATGGAGCTTTGGGGGTGGTTGAGTTGAGTGAATTTTTGGTGCGGTCAATTTTTGAGGTCCGAGCGGGAAAGTCATTTCGTGAGGCGTTTGAGTGGGCTTCTCGAGATGGTAGTTATGACAAGCTCAAACCCAAAGAGGCCTTAGAAATGGCGTTGGAGGAGTCGGTGACTGATCACTTGGCGAGTGCTTTGAAATTTGGACAGACTTGTCATCTAGCAGAAGCTCTCCCACTGACAATGTATTATGCCATTCATTTTGGGGAGTCTTCGGCTGATTGTCTTAGTTTGAATGCCCTAGCAGGGGGAGACAATGCGGCACGGGCAATCGTTCTTTCAATGTTGTTTGTTGCTCGAGATGGGCGGCTTGAAGAAGAGGGGTTTGATGAGGTGACTGCTCGGGAGGTTTCTCAGCCATTGGCTTTTCAGCCTGGTTCTAATTCGATTTCGATTGAGAGAAGTGGTGGGCGATTGTCTGGGGTGTTAGAACTTCCCGAGGGGGACTCTCGAGCCACCGCAATTTTTGCGCATTGTTTTACGTGTGGTAAGGATTTTCTTCCTGAGAAGAGAATTGCGCAGGCACTAGCTCGGAGGGGGATTGCAACACTGAGAATTGATTTCTCGGGTTTAGGCTCCTCGGAGGGTGCATTTTCAGAGTCGTCTTTTTTGACCAATTTGGAGGATCTGAAGACTGCGGCTCAGTGGTTGGGTTCAAAGTTTGTAGCTCCTAGTATTCTTATCGGTCATTCGCTGGGTGGAGCCGCTGTTCTAGGGGCGGCTGGAGAGATCGATTCGGTGAAAGCAGTTGCAACGATTGGTGCGCTCGCTGATCCGGCGCATGTGATTCATTTGTTTGAGGATCGTGTTGATGAGATTAGGGAAAAAGG
>JAHDGN010000535.1 GCA_020627645.1 Akkermansiaceae bacterium | reverse complement strand
TGGATCAAGGGGTGTTGCGAGGTGGGGGGAAATCGGGAACGCCCTATCACTTTGGGGATGGCTGGATGGCTGGTTACACGAGTCGGTTAACCTGTGCGGTCTGGGTGGGATTTTATCAGGGAAGGCCGAAGGCGATTTATCCTCAAGCTTTTGCTAAGAAGACTGCTTTCCCTGTCTGGGAGGCGATGATGAACCAGGCTGAGGGTCAATTTCCTGGGCAGGAAATTAAGGTTCCAAGTTCGATTGCTAAGGTTTCGGTTTGTCGAGTTTCAGGGATGAGGCCGACTCGTTACTGTAATGAGTTGGTTGTGGACCCGGAGACAGGGGAAGAGAGTTATCGGTCGACTCATTACTTAGAGTATTTGCGGGCGGGTGAGGAGTTGGGCATCTGTTCGGTTCATGGTGGTGGTGTGGATATTGATGCTTTGGCTGATGTAGCGAGGACCCAGGAGGTCATGACGACTGTTCCAATCAAGCCGAAGGCTCCGTTATTGATTGGGTTTGATCCTTATGGGAGTGAAACGCCGACGTTGGTTCCGGAAGATGATTCGGAGACGTGGACGGTGGATGATGAGATTTTGATTGAGAATAAGGTTCGGGGTGAAAAGTCTGCTTTGCTTCATCTGGAGCGTCCGGGAAGGTTTGAGTTGCCTGAGTCTGTCGCAGAAGAGATTATTGAGGAGTAATAGAGATGATGGAAAAGTCAGCTGCGCGGAGATGGGTGCCCTACCAGTGCCCTCGTTGTTCCGGGTTATTTCGTTTACAGAAGATTCACGAGGGTCGTGTTGGTTATTGTCCGGTTTGTGAAGAACTCGTTGAGATTCCAGTGAGTGAAGAGCATTCAGGTGGTCTTGAGGCTGGTGGCCCTGAGTCGGTCGATCGGGAATTGGGTGATGGTGATGATCAGGATGGCTACCATCAGGTTGATCGGGAGGGTGCTCCTGAAGATCTACTTGAGAAGGTTTCGGTCGCGCATGTGATGACGGAGGATGAAAAGTTGGAGTTGGAGCAGCAGAGGCAGAGTTTGCGTAAAAGAAGGCATTCCGCGGTTTCGAGAAGCTCTTTGGCTTGGGAAGATGATCTTGAGGGGGAGGATGAAGGGGGGATTTCGTGGGGCTCAATTTTTGGATGGGGGGCGGCCTTGTTAGCATTGATCGGAGGTGCCGTTTATTTGGGGATGAACTTTTCTCCTACCTCCTCTGGGGATGGGATGGCTGAAGATCAAAAATCTCAGGAGGTTGAGAGAGGGATTATCGCGACTTCAGATGATGATGGAGTGGAGGCTGATGTGGAGCATGTGGTTCGAGAGACTGAGCGTCTTAAAAAAGACCGAGTCATAATTGAGAAGGTTATTCGTGGATTTTTGGGGGCAAGGACAGTGGATGAGATGGTTCAATTTGTGAGAGATCCGGAGAGAGTCCGTCCGTTCATGGATTCATTTTATGGCGGTGCTTTTCATCCGGTTGGGTATGAGGGGTTGGATTTGGATCGGTCGGTCGTGAGTAAGGATGGGAAATTTTCTACTTTTCAAATCCAGACCGGTGATTTTTCGGTGAGTGAAATTGTTTTGCATTCGGAGGAGAGTGAAGATGAGAAGACGTATTTGATCGATTGGGAAAGTTGGGAGGGGCTTTGTGAGCTTTCTCCTGATCTCATTGATGAGAAAAAGCCGACTGAACCTGTGATGGTTCGAGCAAAGGTATCTCGGGCACATTACTATAACTATCAGTATGGTGATGAGAAAAAGTGGGCCTCGTTTCAGATTGAGTTTAAGGGATCAGATGTGATTTTTAATGGCTATGTGGATCGG
>JAHDGN010000076.1 GCA_020627645.1 Akkermansiaceae bacterium | reverse complement strand
GACTTTAGTCGACGAACTTGAAGCCACCTGCTTCAGCGGGTGGTGCATTCACTGGAACCTGTCCATCCAGGTAGGATGTTGATGGTGCCACCCACAGAATTTGCGGTGATCGCCGGTGTTTCGACGGTGGATGAACCTGAGAGAGTCAAACTGCCTCCGTTCTGGATGGGTAAGCCTTCAGGGGTCTGGAGAAGTCCTTCAGATAGATTATGGGTGTATCCGTTGATAAAAATCCAAGAGGTTCCAATGAGGTTGCCACTCTGATTGAAAGTCACTCCGTTGCCGCGTAGGTTCCAGAATCCTGTTGTTAGAGTGACACCTGGCTGGAGGGAAAAGACGGTGCCTGGGGGGAATTGGTTGGCTCCTATTGTAGAAGTGTCGGTTGTGAAATTACCTTGGATGGTGTCGCTTGGGAGACCGTCCTGCCAGTCGCTCGGATCGTCAACGTTTCCGCCGAGGAAGTTTCCATGAGCGTCTGATGAGAATGCGATGATACAGGCGATCGTAAATTGTTTCGTAATCATTTTTAGACGTTGTTCCGTGTGTTGAAGTGCCAAAGCACCGGAGGGTTCTTGTTTAAATGAGTGCAATTTTCAAGAGCCTTTTTGACGTCTTCTTATTGGGTGTGCTTCTAGGTTTTTATGGGATGGTTGTGAGAAGGATCTTGGAATCCTGTAGGGCGTGAATTTTTTTGGCATTGCGCGGGAGGAGGAAGAAGTCGCCTGGGGTGAAGGTTTGGTTGTTTTGGCTTTGGAGTTGGCCGGAGACGATGGTGATAATGGCAAATCGATCGTTGGGCGATTCTAAGTGGGCCTGTTTGTTGAGACTGATTTGATCGACGGTGAAGTGGGGGCAGGAGGCGAGGTTTGGCCCATCGGGAGTATCCATGTTGGGTTCGAAGTCTTCGAAATCGATCGATTGGAGTGATTCTTCGACGTGGAGTTGGCGTGGCTTTCCGTCGAGTCCGGTTCGGTTCCAGTCAAAGACGCGGTAGGTCGTGTCGGAATTTTGTTGAATTTCGTAGATGAGGAAGCCGGAGCCGATGGCGTGGAGGCGGCCGGAGGGGATGAAGATGGATTCGCCGGGCGAAGGCTGCACGACGTGGACTTCGTCTTCAACGGTGCCGTTGTTGATGGCGTTTTCGAAAGATTGCTGGGTAGATCCAGATTTGAGTCCGATGTAGAGTTTCGCTTGAGGGTCACAGTCGGCAATGTACCACATTTCAGTTTTGGGTTCGCCACCGAGCTTGCCCGCGACTGATTCTGGCGGGTGGACTTGGATGGAGAGATCGTCTCGGGCATCAAGAATTTTGATGAGAAGGGGGAATCGCTCGCCAACGAGGTTGTCGCCGAAGATTTCGGAGCGATGGTGTGTCCAGAGGTGATTGAGGGTCTTTCCGGAGTAGGGGCCTGAGGCAACGATTGATTGTTCGTTTTCGCGGTCCGAGAGTTCCCAAGATTCGCCGTAGGGTTGTGAGTCGGGTAGTGATCGCTGGTAGGTGGTTTCGAGAGAGCGTCCGCCCCAGACGCGGGTCATGTAGATTGGTTGGAAGGTGATTGGATCCATGGTTTATCAGTAGTAGTTTGACGGAGAGTGAGTTGGAGTGCAAGATAAGACGTCTTCTCATCTGGAGGAGGTTTCCTTTAGGAACCTAAAACTTACGGCTTGCTTTAATGGTAAGGGTTGTGCGATATTTTTGGCAACCCGGGGAAAGGAATTTTCCTCACAGAGATTATGGCCAAGCATAAGAAACCTAGAAAGCAGCATGCGGTGTTGGAGAAGGAGGGGGGGCAAGAGTTGTTAGGGGTAGGTTTGATTTTGATTGGATTATTGGTTTTCTTTTCGTTGCTGAGGTATACGCCGGTAGATTTTGTGGATTGGAAGTTAGTGGGTAGTTTTGCTCCCGAGGGGGCGGAGGATCGTGCTACGCAAAATTTGATTGGCCCGATTGGGGCGTTGGTGGGATTGATGTTTATCGGTTTGTTTGGGGTGGCGGCTTATTTTATTGCGGCGGGGACGGTGTGGTTGGGGGTGGCTGTGACTTGGTTTAAGAGTAAGCTGGGAGTAAAGACGGTGGTTGGATTTGGGGTGTTGATGGTGGCAAGTGCGGCGTTGTTGAATGTCATGGGGCTTTCTTCGGGACTGCATCAGGGGAGTTGGCCTGGGGGGGCATTGGGAGAAGGCTTGGGGAATTATTTTTTCAAGGGTTTGTTGGGAACCGCGGGGTCGGTGATTGTTTTGTTTGGGGTTTATTTGGTGGGGATGGTTTTGTTAACGGGATGGCATCCGGTTCAGTTTTCGAAGTCGTTGGTGACATTGGGAAAGGAGAAGTGGGAGGTGTGGAAAGAGTCGCGTTCGGGCGCTGAGGAGGTTTCGGTTCCGGTCGCTAAGCCGAAGCGGAAGCGTGCTCGTAAGAAGGCGACGCCCGCAAAGGAGGTGAAGGCCGATGAGGAATCTGTTGATGAAGATGGGCAGGCGGTATTACCTCTCCAAGAGACGCCAAAACCACAGATTATTGATTCGTCAGCAAAGCGTGCGAAGCCTGTTGCGACTGGGCGTCCATTTGAGCGTAAAAAGCCAACCCATACAGGTTTGAGCACGGAGGGATTTGAGGATTACGAACTGCCTGGTTTTGATCTTTTAGAGTATGATGATGACGATGGGGAAGTGGAGGATTTTAGTGATGAGTTGTTGGCGACTCAGAATACGATTGTTGAGACGTGTAAGGCGTTTGGGGTGGAAGTGACGGCGGGGGACATTACTCGTGGTCCAACGATTACGAGATACGAAATTTACCCGAGTTTGGGGTTGCGAGTGAGTCGAATTACCCAATTGGAAGCTGATTTGGCTCGGGCGACGAAAGCGGAACGAATTAATATTTTGGCTCCGATCCCTGGCAAGGATACGGTTGGGATTGAGATTGCGAATGACAAGCGAGTGGCGGTGGCTTTGAGGGAGTTGTTGCAGGATGATGTGTTCCGGAGTTCGAAACGGAAGATTCCGTTGGCTTTGGGGAAGGATGTTTACGGGAATACGGTGGTGGGCGATTTGGCGGCGATGCCTCATTGTTTGGTGGCAGGTGCGACTGGTTCGGGTAAGTCGGTTTGTATCAATTCGATCATTACGAGTATTTTGTATAAGTTTGGGCCAGATGAGCTGAGGTTCATTATGATCGATCCGAAGGTGGTAGAGATGCAGGTTTATGCGAAGTTACCTCATTTGGTGGTGCCTGTCGTGACTGACCCACGTCGGGTCGTGGGGGCGTTGAAGTGGTGCGTGAATGAGATGGAGCGTCGATATAAGATTTTTGCAAAATTGGGGGTGCGTAATTTTGATGGGTTTAATAATCGGGTGCGGGAGGAGGAGGAGGTTTTGACAGAGGAGGAACAGGAGGATTTAGAGTCTATTGTTGATGAGGAGGCCGTCGAATCGATGGCGAAGGCTTTTGAGGATGGGGATTTAGGGCCGATGGAGGAAGAAGATGAAGAGGATGAGTTGGAGGTTCCTGATCGTTTTCCTTACATTGTTGTTATTATTGATGAGTTGGCTGATTTGATGCAAACGGCGCCCGCTGATGTGGAGGCTGCGATTGCGAGGATTGCGCAGAAGGCGAGGGCGGCAGGGATTCATTTGATTGTCGCGACCCAGACGCCGCGGGCTGATGTCGTGACGGGGATCATTAAGGCCAATATTCCGAGTCGAATTGCGTTCCAGGTTTCTTCTTCTCTGGATAGCCGAGTGATTTTGGATACAAAAGGTGCGGAAAAATTGGTTGGGAAGGGGGATATGTTATTCTTGCCTCCGGGGTCTGCGAAGTTGGAGCGTGCCCAGGGAGCCTTTGTTTCGGATGAGGAAGTGGAGCAAATTGTTAATTTCTGTTCAGCTCAGAGTGAGCAGAAATTTGAGAAGAGTATTCAAGACAGTATTGAGAGTGGTGGTAGTGGTGATGGTGACAGTGATGATGTTTCGGACGAAGATGAGGAGACGATCGCGAGATGTATGGAGGTTTTGCAGGCGGAGGGTAAGGCGAGCACTTCGTTGCTGCAGCGTCGCTTGAGATTGGGATATACGAAGGCAGCTCGAATGATTGATATTTTGGAGGCTCGAGGAATCGTTGGGCCTGCTGATGGTGCGCGACCTCGGGAAGTCTATGGATTGGGTGGGGAGTAGAGGGATTAGGCTGTTCGATATGGCTTCCTCGAAATCCTCATTCTTCGAAAATGGGCGTCATTCGCTCGATTCTTCGTCAGCCGATCAATTCATGCCCAGGGCATTGCTCTTCTCTTGATCTTGAGAGTCTTCCCATGGAAGCCTGTATAAATTTCAGAGTTATTTGCGAAAAAGAGGGAGTTTGCTCCGTTGATGTGTGGGTGAAGATTTTTGTTTTGTTCGTTTTGGGGGTGGTGGCTGCCTGTGCTCGTCCTAATATTGTTTATCTTTTGGCTGATGATCTGGGATATGGTGATTTGTCATGTTATGGGCAGAAGAAGTTTAAAACGCCGAACATTGACCGCTTGGCGTTGGAGGGGATGAAGTTCACGAATCATTATTCGGGAAATACGGTGTGTACGCCTTCGAGGGCGGTTTTGATGACGGGTGTTCATTCGGGGAAATGTTACATTCGGGGAAATGTGTGGGATGAGAAGCTGGCGGCGATACCAGAGGAGTTAGCGACGCTTCCGGAGGTTTTGAAGAAGGCGGGATATCGGACGGGGGCCTTTGGGAAGTGGGGGCTTGGGGTAACGAATGGAAGTCAGTTGGAGCGGCCATCAGGGCAGGGGTTTGACGAGTTTGTGGGATGGAAGAGCCAGGTGATTGCCCATACGTATTACCCGACAAGTTATGTGCGCAATGGCGAGGAGGTAATGTTGGAGAAGGGGACTTTTGTGAATCCGATTATTAATCAGGCGGCGCTTGATTTTATGCGAAAGAGTGTGGAGGCAAAGAAGCCTTTCTTTTGTTACATTCCAACGGCGATTCCGCATGCGGCGATGCATGCTCCGAAAGAATTGCATGAGAAGTGGAGAAAGGTTTTTCCTGAGCATGATGAAAAGATAGGACGTTATGGTGCGGGGCCGGGTGAGGAGACTCCGGACGTGGTGAATCCGATTGCTGGGTTTGCGGCGATGATGGAGCATTTGGACAATCACGTGGGAGAGATTTTGGCTTTGTTAGAAGAGTTGGGTGTTGATGAGAATACGGTTGTGATGTTTGCGAGCGATAATGGGGCGCATCGAGAGGGCGGGCATGATCCGAAGTTTTGGGATTCGACTGGGGGGCTTCGTGGGATGAAGCGTGACATGCACGAGGGGGGAATTCGGACGCCGATGTTGGTGCGTTGGCCAGGGAGGATTAAAAAGGGGGCAGTGACAAATCATTTGAGTGGGTTCCATGATATTTTGCCGACTGTTTCCGAGTTGGTGGGAGAGAAGGTGCCTGAGCAAAATACGGGAATTTCTTTTATGCCGACTTTATTTGGTCAGGGGGATCAAAAGAAGCATGAGTATTTGTTGGTGGAATTTCATCAAGGTGGGCGGAGAGGTGGTCCGGTTCCAAAAGAGCGGATGCATTCGCAGGCGCTTCGTTTCGGGCCTTGGAAAATTTTTCACCGGAAGGGGCAGGAGTTGGAATTGTTTCACTTGGAGGATGATCCTTTTGAAGAAAGGGATTTGGCCAAGGACCCAAAGTTTCAGGAGATCTTGACTCAGGGGAAGAGGTATCTCGAAGAGGGGTCACAGCCGCTTTAGGGGCGATCAGATATGGCTAGCCCGCATTTCTCATAAGCCTTGGGCTGCGACTGGTTTACCCTTGATCTGGCGGCGTTGTCGTTGAAATCGGCTCGGGCAGGGTGTTTACCCAGCCCCTTCGCCGATTTCGGCCTCAGTCTTGCCAGATCAAGGGAATCCTGCGTCTCGCTGGTCAAGTTTATGAGAAATGCGGGCTAGATTTCTTCTTAGGATTTCGAGCATTTAGGGCAGTGTCCGAAGAACTCGAGCTCGTGATAGAGGTTGGTGAATCCGGTTTCTTTGCGGATTTCTTCTTGGAGTTTGTGGACTGGGCAGGGGGCGTTGATGGGTTCGATCGATCCACATTCGGTGCAGATGAGGTAGTCGCGATGTTGATCAGGTAAGATGAGGGTGAAGTAGGCGGCTCTTTCATGGAGGCCGAGGCGGCGGACCATTCCTTTGTCACAGAGTTTTTGGAGTAGGCGGAAGACGGTTGCTTTATCGCATTGTGAGGCGAGGTGATTGCAGGTGGTGAACTCGTTGAGAGTCATGGGGCGGTCGCAGGTGGTGAGGCAGGTGAAAAGGGCCTCAAGCGCCTTGGTGCGGCGAAGGCCTGAGTCTTTGGCTTGTTGTAGAAGAGAACTGACGAGTGACATGTTTTTTAGAGGAGGTTTTGTTGTCCTGATGAGTCTGTGGGAAGATCGGCGCCGATTTTTTCGTAGGCAGCTGGCATGGCGACGCGGCCACGTTGGGTTCTTTTGACGAAGCCTTGCATGATGAGGAATGGTTCGTGTACTTCTTCAAGGGTGGCGGCGTCTTCTCCGATGGCGACAGCGAGCGAGGAGAGGCCAACGGGGCCTCCATTGAATTTGTAGATCATGGATTCGAGAATTCGTTTATCCATTTCATCGAGTCCGTCTTCGTCGATTTCGATCATTTCGAGCGCGGCAGAGGCGGTCGGTTCGGTGATTTTTCCGTCGGCTTTGACTTGGGCGAAGTCGCGGGTCCAGCGGAGAAGGTTGTTGGCAATTCGTGGGGTGCCGCGAGATCGGGAGGCGATGGTGAGGGCTCCGTCGTGGTTGATCTCGAGGTTTAGAATGGCGGCTGATCTTTCGATGATGTGAGCGAGTTGTTCGCGAGTGTAATAGTCGAGGCGGTTAAGGAGGCCAAAGCGTGAACGGAGTGGGGAGGTGAGCATGCCGGAGCGTGTGGTGGCTCCGACGAGGGTGAATTTTGGGAGTTGGAGTTGGATGGAGCGGGCGGACGGGCCGGAGTCAATGATGATATCGAGCCGGAAGTCTTCCATTGCGGGATAGAGGTATTCTTCGATCGCGGGATGGAGGCGGTGGATTTCATCGATAAAGAGGACGTCGCCGCGTTGAAGATTGGTGAGGATTCCGGCGAGGTCTCCGGCTTTTTCGATTTGGGGGCCAGAGGTGGTGTGAAGGGTGGTTCCGACGGCGGTTGCGACGATATTGGCGAGGGTGGTTTTACCTAGGCCGGGAGGGCCGGAGAGGAGGATGTGTTCGAGGACGTCGTCGCGTTGTTTAGCGGCCGCAACCATGAGCATGAGGCGTTCGGTCACTTTTTCTTGCCCGTGAAAATCTTCGAATCCGGGTGGGCGCAGGGTGAGATCTTCGGAGGTGTCCGGTTGGTTGACGGCTTCTTGGAAGTAGGACTCAGACATTCGGTTGAGGAATTGAAGCATTGAGGGAGTTCAATTGCACATGAAATTTCAACGAAGAGTCTTTTAATGCAAAAAAATTGCACAAAAAGCGGATTGGGGTTACTTCGTGGTTATGGCGAGTTTGATTCAGTCAATTCCAGGTTTTGGTGGGAAGAGTGGTGATGCTAGGGGGGAGGCGGGAGATCGGGTCGGTGTCTTTTCCTCGGTTTTGTGTGCGATTCACTGTGCGTTGACGCCATTTATGTTTATTTTGCTTCCGTCATTTGGGGAAATTTGGGCTCATCCGGCTTCGCATTGGTTGATGGCGTTGATTGTGGTTCCATTGGCGATTTGGATGGTGATGAAAGGGTATCGCAAGCATGGAAGGCGTTGGATTTTGGTGACTGGAGCGGTTGGTATTTTCTTTGTGCTCATCGGAGCAGCTGCACCTTATGTGGAGGGAGTAGAGAGCTACTCTCAGAAGATTACTCTTTGGGGAAGCGGAGGGGGGCAGAGTGGGGTGATCGCGAGCGATGAAGAGGTGGTTTCTGAGGTGAAGGAAGAGGGATCTGAGTGTGGAAATTGTTCTGAAAATTCCTGTGAATCTTTGGATGACGAGGAAGTAGTGTGTGAAAGGTGCACTGAGGATGATGGGGTGGTTTGTGCTCAAGGTGGTTGTGATTCCGAGGGAAAGGAGGCAACCGAGTCTGACGAATGTTCAAGCGACGAGTGTGAATCGGATGTGGTGTTGGTGGCAGGGGAGGGAGACACGGGCCAGTCAGGGTGTGAGGTGGATGGGTGTTGTCCTTCGGTTCAGAGGGTTGAAGGGGGAGGAATGACGTTGAATATTCCCTTGGCGAGCATTTTAACGACGATTGGAGGGGCATTTTTGATTCTGACTCATATTGGCAATCTTCGTCCATGTGTCTGATGTGATGGTGAGAAGGTGACTGCATGAGGGCGAATCTTTTTAGGGAAATGTCTTTACACGAGGTTGATGGCGAGTAGTCTCCGCCCTCCAGTATTTCGGTCTTATGAAAGTTTTATCATCTCTCGCCTCTGCAAAACGTCGTCACGCTGACTGTCAGGTCGTTAAGCGCAAGGGGACTCTTTACGTCATTAATAAGACAAACCCTCGTTTCAAGGCTCGTCAAGGGACCACTAAGGGAACGAAGATGTCCAAGAAAGGGGTGAACTAGACTGTTTTCTCGCTTTTGTTTTGAGAGAAGCTCGCCATTGTCGCGGGCTCTTTTATTTGGTGGGAGTGGTGAGTTGGTTGAGAGCCCACCCGGCGAGGAGGTTGCCAAAAGTTGCGGTCAGGTGAGTTGCCGCTCCGTATCCGGAGTCACACTTGATGGCTCCGATCATTTCTGGGGGGCGTTGAGTTGAGGTTTGTCCGTCGCAGGTGGGGAATTTTGGTTGTTCGGGTGAGAAAACGGCTGGGAGGTGAAATTTGTGGTGTTTTGTGAATTTTTGGTTTCGTTCGGGAGCTTTTGGAAATTGGTATTCTGAGCGGAGGCGTTTGCGGACGGAGAGAAGGAGGGCGTCTCCGTGGGTTTTCGCGAGGTCATCGATTTGAATCTGGGTGGGGTCGATTCGCCCTCCGGCTCCTCCGCTGGCAATCACGGGGATTTGGAGTTGGCAGCAGGTGTTTAGGAGGTGGCATTTGGGGCGGATAGCATCGATGGCATCGATCACGAGGTCAGGACGAGGGCTGAGGAGCTCGAGCGAATTTTTTTCGGTGTAGAAAGCTTGGTGAATGATGGTTTTGGCGTCTGGGTTGATGAGTTTGATACGTTGGGCGAGGGTGCTGGCCTTTGGCTGGCCGATGGTTTCCGAAGTGGCGTGAATCTGACGATTGGTGTTGGTAATACAGAGGTCGTCGAGGTCGATTAGGGTAAGGGTGCCGATACCGGAGCGTGCCAGTGCTTCTGCGGCCCAGGAGCCGACTCCGCCTAGTCCAACGATCGCAATGTTTGATTGAGAGAAGTTTTCGAGGGCATTTTGACCGTAGAGTCGGGCGATGCCGCCAAACCGTTGTAAGAATTGGTCATTCATGGAAATGTTAGAAGCAGATTGAACAACTCGTTTCAATTTGTTAATATTTTGTTGTTCTTATGACGGCTAGTGAAGAAGTGAGGAAGCGTCGG
Organism: Akkermansiaceae bacterium; assembly: GCA_020627645.1. GTDB lineage: Bacteria > Verrucomicrobiota > Verrucomicrobiia > Verrucomicrobiales > Akkermansiaceae > SW10. Next base: position 1,866 of record JAHDGN010000076.1, on the reverse strand, counting down.
GATTTTGTGCGTCAATTTTCGGTCATGTTGCCGAATCGGGTTGGTGCCTTTGCGTCCTTGTTGAAATTGTTGAGTAGTAGGAAGGTTGAGGTGATTGGGTTGAGTATTCAAGATGCAAGTGAGGCGACGATTTCGCGTTTGGTATTTAGCGATCCCGATTCGGCTGAGGAGCTGTTTATGGAGCAGGGAATTCCGTATACTTTGTCAGAATTGGTTGTCGTTGTGATGAAGGAGTGTGGGGTGGATTTGAATCGTAGTGTTACAGCTCTAAATGAAGCAGAGACGAATTTGCACTATGCTTTTCCGTTGATGGTTCAGCATCAGGGGCAGGCGTTATTGGCAATGTTTTTGGAGGATATTGAGTTTGGGGCATCGGTTTTGAATCAGGCTGGGATGTCAGTTGTTTATGAAGATGAACTTCTTCGTTAGACATTGGGCTTTTTTTTCGTAAATAGAGTCGATGAGCGATATTCAGAATACCGACAGAAGAGCTTTTTTGAAGACGGGGGCGGCGGCAGCGGCGGCAATGCCGATTGCGGGATTTGCCCAAGCAGGTGGCAGTGATGAGTTGAAAGTGGCAGTGATTGGGTGTGGAGGCCGTGGGCGAGGAGCGGCACAGCAGAGTTTGAACTCAGGGGGGACGAAGATCGTCGCGGTTGCGGATGCTTTTCGGGATCAGGCGGAAGGAGCGGTGAAGGGGTTGAAGGAGCGGAATGGAGACAAGGTAGATGTTCCTGCGGACCGTATTTTTGTTGGGTTTGATGGGTATCGTGGAGCGATTGATGCGGCAGATGTGGTGTTGTTGACCTCAACTCCGGGGTTTCGTCCGGAGCATTTCGAGTATGCGGTGGAGCAGGGTAAGCATGTGTTCATGGAGAAGCCTGTTGCGGTTGATGCTCCTGGAATTCGGAAAGTTTTGGCTGCAGCTAAGAAGGCGGATGAGAAGAAGTTGAAGGTGGTTTGTGGATTACAGCGTCGTTATGAAAACAAGTATATCCAGACTTTGGAGAAGATTAATGAGGGGATTGTGGGAGAGATTAATTATGGCCAAGTTTATTGGAACAGTCGTGGGGTCTGGGTTCGGAACCGTGCACCAGGAATGACGGAAATGGAATATCAGATGAGGAACTGGTATTACTTCAACTGGCTTTGTGGGGATCATATTGTTGAGCAGCATGTTCACAATATTGATGTGATGAACTGGTTTAAAAATGGTTTCCCGGTGAAGGCTCAGGGGATGGGGGGACGGCAGGTGAGAATTGGAGAGAATTTTGGTGAAATTTACGATCACCACTATGTGGAATTTACCTTTGAGGATGGGACTGTGATGAACTCACAATGTCGACATCAGCCGAATGCCTTGAATCGTGTAACCGAAGTGATTGGTTGCCAGGGAGGTAAGGCTTATCCCGGGCGTATTGTTGATTCAAAAGGAAAGACTGTTTGGCGTTTTGATCGTAAGGATGGAAATTCTCCTTATCAGCATGAACATAATGAGCTTTATCGCCATATTCGGGAGGATCAGCCCATTAATAACGCGTATTACACGGCAAAGTCTACGATGACGGCTATTCTTGGTCGGATGGCGACCTATTCGGGTAAGGAGATTAAGTTTGATGAGGCTTTAGAGAAAGGGCTTTCGATCATGCCTGAAACCTATGGTTGGGATGCTAACCCTGGGCCGAAGGCAGGAGCAGATGGAATTTATCCTGCTCCACTTCCGGGGCAGTTTAAGGTGATGTAATTTTCATCCTTTCAATCGAGATATTGAATTCTGGAGGTGCGGGGTTTTCCTGCGCCTTTTGTTTTGTTTTCACAGCCATCCCATAGGATGAGCTAAAAAAGAGGTGGCTGGCGGCCGATCCC
>JAHDGN010000075.1:5505-11414 GCA_020627645.1 Akkermansiaceae bacterium | reverse complement strand
ATCACACGCTCAGCACCATTGATGACGAACGTTCCTCTTCTTGTCATCATCGGAAGTTCACCCATGTAGACCCGCTCCTTTTTGGTTCCGGTCTCATCCTTCAAATTGAAAGTCACATAGAGAGCTGCCGAAAAAGTTTCCCCAGTCCGAAGAGCATCAAGAGCACTTGATTTTGAATCCTCAATGTCATAGGATACAAAACCAAGCTCAATGGTTTCGTCATACGACTTAATCGGAAAAACCTCTTGGAAAACAGCCTGAAGGCCGGTTTCCGTTCGCTTCGACGGTGGAACGTCTTTTTGCAGGAAATCCTCGTAGGACTTGGACTGCACCTCGATGAGGTTGGGAGGCTCAATCACCTCCTCGATGGATCCAAAGTATTCTCTCTTCAACATAATATGGTGTCCGGATGAGATTTTACGCCAAGCCCCCAAAAGGGATTGACGTGATTTCTATGACGGGAATTGTGTTTCCGTTTTTGACAACTCTTTTGAGTGGGCACGAACGGAGATGAACCTTTAACCAATAATCCAAGATGTATTTCTGACTTTAATGGATAAAACTGCTCATCTCCGGCCGGGCCCTAGACCCGAAGACTCGAGTCTAGGGTAAAATTCCGGGTTCTACTTGAGCTCAACTTTAGCTCCAGCCTCTTCGAGCTTAGCCTTAGCAGCTTCAGCATCGTCCTTGCTAGCTCCCTCGAGAACAGGAGCAGGTGCCCCCTCAACAAGCTTCTTCGCATCAGCAAGACCAAGTCCGGAAGCAACTTCACGGACAGCCTTAATGACAGCAATCTTGTTACCACCTGCTTCAGCAAGAACGACATCAAAGTCGGTCTTCTCTTCAGCCGGAGCTTCATCTCCACCACCTCCACCAGCAGCAGCGACTGCAACTGGAGCAGCAGCGCTCACGCCCCACTCTTCTTCAAGGTGTTTTACCAATTCGGCAGCTTCCAATACGGTTAACTTGCCGAGCTCTTCTGCAATTTTTGTAATGTCTGACATTGTTTTAGTTAGGTCGGTATCGTCGCGACAGGGGCTATCCTGTCATTTCAGAGCAACTGCCGTCACCCCGACGAGGAACCAGTTTTGTAATCCAAGCAATTTCCATAAAGACATGCCCCAAGGAAATCGCCATCCGTTCAAATTTTTTACTCTTCGTTGAATTTCGTTTTGATGATCCTCGCAAGACTTGCACCAGGCTCGTTGAGCGTCCGCACCAACTTTGAAGCTGGGGCATTGATCACCGACAGAAGCTTGGCAAGAAGAACCTCCCTCGACGGCAGCGAAGCCAACGCCTTAACCTGAGCCGCATCCAAGACAGCGCCGTCCAAAATCCCTGCCTTGATCTCCGGTCGCTCAAATTCCTTTTGAAAATTCGCAACAACCTTCGCCACCGCGCAGACATCCGCATCACCCGTAACGAAAGCAGTTTGACCAGCGAGCTCCTCGCTAAGATCAGGCAATCCTGAGTCCGCCAAGACTCGCTTCATAAATGAATTTTTTGCAACATGGCACTCAGCACCATGCTCACCAAGGCGCGAGCGCAGTTCATTAAAGGCAGGAACAGTTGTACCGGCGTAGTCAACAACGAGAACGAAAGGCGAAACATCAACACGTTCCTTGATTTCGTCTAGAATGAATTTTTTATCTGGGTTCATTTTGTTTGGTTGCTGAAATTAATTAAACAGTGAATGCTGAAAGTTCCAAAGGCACACCAGGAAGCATCGAGGCAGAAACCGTAAAACTCTTGATGTAATTCCCTTTTGCAGAGGCCGGCTTAGCCTTCACGATACTATCAACCAAAGCCGAAACATTTTCGACTAGTTGCTCTTCAGAAAAAGAAGCCTTCCCACAAGCCGCTGCGATATTCGAATTCTTGTCAACCTTGTAATCAATACGACCAGCCTTAACCGCCGAGACAGCTTTTGCGGTGTCATCAGTCACAGTTCCGGTCTTCGGATTTGGCATCAACCCGCGAGGCCCAAGAACACGAGCAATCTTACGAACCTCAGTCATCGCATCAGGAGTCGCAATCGCCGCATCAAAATCGGTATAACCACCCTGGACTTTTTTGATTAAATCCTCAAAACCCACCTCATCAGCGCCAGCATCCTCAGCGGCTTTCGCAGCGTCACCAGACGCAAAAACAATCACCTTGACTTGCTTACCAGTCCCATGAGGCAAAGCGACTGAACCACGCACCATTTGATCACTCTTCCTTGGATCAACCCCGAGGTTTGCGGACAATGTAACCGTCGCGTCAAACTTAGGCGCTGGAAACTTCTTGAGCAGAGAAACTGCTTCTTCCAATGAATAGGCCTTGTCCGAATCAACTAACTCGGCGGCCTTAATATACCTTTTACTTTTTTTGTTACTCATTTTTCTATGTGCAGTGCGGTCGGACGGAACTTAAGCCCCACCCTCCTGCGTTGAATGATGACTACCCTTCGATCTCGAGCCCCATCTGCATTGCAGTGCCCGCCAAAATTTTTGCCCCTTGTTCAGGATCATTCGTGTTGAGATCAGGCAACTTACGCTCAACAACCTCCAAGAGCTGCTTTTTGGTGATCTTACCAACCTTGACCTTGTTTGGCTCACCGGAGCCAGACGCCAAACCGGCTGCCTTCTTAAGCAAGACAGATGCTGGTGGCTGCTTGGTCACAAAAGTGAAACTAGCGTCTTTGTAGACGGTAATCACTGTTGGCAACAAATCCCCGGCGGAAGCCTGAGTTGCAGCATTGAATTCCTTACAAAAACCCATGATATTAACTCCGGCCTGACCAAGAGCAGGACCAACAGGAGGCGATGGGTTTGCCTGACCTGCTTGAATTTGGAGCTTAAGAACCTGTTTAACTTCCTTTGCCATAAAATGAATGAATTAAAGTTTTTTGGGATGGAGCGGAGAGGCTGTTTGCGTTTTTTTGCGAAAATGTCAAGATTAAAACACCTTAACCTTTCTCAACTTGCCAATATTCCAACTCAACTGGGGTAGACCGACCAAAAATGGTCACCGCAACGCGCATCTTACCTCTTTCTGGATCAATTTCCTCAACAATCCCATTCTGTGACTCAAACGGACCATCAGAAACTTTCACTGTATCGCCAACCTCAAACTCAATAGACGGGCGCACACTTCCCTCCCGCTCCTCAATCTGACTCAGCATACTCGCCACCTCCTTTTGACGCATCGGAATTGGCTTAGCCTTTGCACCAGCAAAACCGATAGCACCATCAAGCTGCTGCATGAACGACCACGTATCCTCGACAACCTCATTGTCCGAATCCAGGAGATGCATATTGACGATCACATATCCCGGAAAGAACTTCTTTTTGGCCTCCATCTTCTTACCCCCCCTGACCTCTGAAACCACCTCGGTAGGCACCAGCACGTTGAAGATCTTATCCCCCAATTCCTCCTGCTCAACGAGCCGCTCAATCCTCGACTTAACTTTACCTTCTTGGCCCGAGAGAACATGAACGACATACCACTGGTCGCGGGGAGGAGGAATTGTTGGCATAAAAAATTTTGTTAAATGATTAAAAAAGAAATGATGCAGAAACTACTCTGCCTCGATAAAAAATTCCTCGATTACTTCGCGAGGGAACTAAATGCACCAATCACTTGGGTATGAATCAAATCCCACAGCGAGACATAGCCAGCGAGCAGGATAATAGCGATCAGGACAACCACCGTGGAATCAATCAGCTCCTTATACTTTTTGAAGCCACGAATCTTGGGATCAGACTCCCAGGGCCAAGATGCTTTCCTCAACTCGGTTTTCACCTCCCCAATAAACTTAAAGAGCTTTTGTATCATTTGATCTTAGGAGTCGAAAGTGGCAGGACAGACAGGACTCGAACCTGCAACCCTCGGTTTTGGAAACCGATGCTCTACCAATTGAGCTACTGTCCTTGAACTTTCTAAAATTAATATGTTTGAGGCGACTGGGGGGCACCTCATTAAGAAGTGCCCCCTTTAGAAACCAGCAAGTAGACTACTATCGTCGCTTAAAACAGCAATCCACTTTTTAAAAATCGATTACTCGATGATGTCGCCAACACGACCAGCTCCCACCGTGCGACCACCCTCACGGATAGCGAAACGCATGGACTTCTCCATCGCAACAGGAGTAATCAACTCAATAGTGAGGCTGACGTTATCACCAGGCATCACCATCTCTACTCCGTCAGGAAGAACGATCGAACCAGTCACGTCTGTTGTCCTGAAATAAAACTGAGGACGGTAGTTGGAGAAGAATGGAGTGTGACGACCACCTTCATCCTTCGAGAGAACGTAAACCTCAGCACTGAATTTCGTGTGAGGCGTCACCGAACCAGGCTTGACGATACATTGCCCACGCTCGAGGTCATCTTTCTTGAGACCACGAACCAAAAGACCCACGTTGTCACCTGCACGCCCCTCGTCGAGAAGCTTACGGAACATTTCGATATCAGTGATTGTCGTCTTCTGTGTCTCACGAATACCGACAATCTCAACTTCTTCCATCTTCTTGATGATTCCACGCTCAACACGGCCAGTCACAACAGTACCACGACCTTCGATTGAGAAGACATCCTCAATTGGCATCAAGAAATCCTGATCCACGGGACGCTCTGGCTCAGGAATATAGCTATCAACAGCCTCCATGAGCTTCAAAATTGCTTCTTTGTGACCTTCATCACCCTCAATTGCCTTGAGAGCAGAGCCCTTAACAACTGGAATGTCATCACCAGGGAACTCATACTGACTGAGAAGTTCGCGAACCTCCATCTCAACAAGCTCCAAAAGCTCTTCGTCATCGACCTGGTCAGTCTTGTTCAAGAAAACAACAAGAGCAGGCACACCAACCTGACGAGCAAGAAGGATGTGCTCACGAGTCTGAGGCATTGGGCCATCAGCAGCAGACACAACGAGAATTCCTCCGTCCATCTGTGCAGCACCGGTAATCATGTTCTTCACGTAATCAGCGTGACCAGGACAATCGACGTGCGCATAGTGACGATTCTCAGTCTCATACTCAACGTGAGCAGTAGAAATTGTAATACCACGCTCTTTCTCCTCAGGAGCCGCGTCAATCTCATCGTATGCCTTTGCTTCCCCACCCATCTTTTCAGCAAGAATGGTAGTGATAGCAGCAGTAAGCGTGGTTTTTCCGTGGTCAACGTGACCGATTGTTCCGACGTTGACGTGAGGCTTATTCCTTTCGAATGTTTCTTTAGCCATAATTTTGTTAGGTTTTAGCTGGTTTTTCGTCTTGTATTTTTTTCTGGAGCTTTTGGCGGGAATTGAACCCGCGACCTCGTCCTTACCAAGGACGCGCTCTACCCCTGAGCTACAAAAGCAGAACCAGAAATCAATACGTTGCTATCAGAACAAAAGCCCTCTCCAGTAGTTCAATAGTTTACTAGAAATCAGCCTCGGAGCCGAAAGCGGGGCGCAAACTAGCAAAGACCCCTTTGGTGTCAAAAGTATTTTCGAAAGAAAACTGAACTATTCGGAGCCTACGATTCCTCCAGAAGCCGATTGAACCTCTTGATCGCAACCGCTCGACCACTCTCCTCATCCACATCAACAATAGCACCACATAACCTCACCGCCCCGCCAGCAATCGGAAATCGAGTCGGCAGACCCGTCCTAAACTTCCAAACGACCGAATCCACCTGGCGACCTAAAACCGAGACATCAGGACCACACATTCCCGCATCCGTCAGGTAGGCCGTCCCCCCATCAAAAATGGTTTCGTCAGCCGTCTGAACATGAGTATGAGTTCCCACCACGAAAGACACTTTGCCATCCAGCGCCCGCCCCATCGCAATCTTTTCACTGGTTGCTTCAGCATGAAAATCAACGACCAGCATCTTAACCCCACTCGCCCGCAGCTTCTCAACCTCCGATTCCAAGATCGT
>JAHDGN010000075.1:0-5495 GCA_020627645.1 Akkermansiaceae bacterium | reverse complement strand
ATTTTCCAACGGCGGATTCATAAAGACCCTCCCCATCGCATTCAACACAGCCACCTTCCCCTTCTCCGTCTCCAAAACGACAACCCCAGCCCCTGGGGCGTCCACAAAATTAATGGGCCTCAACAAACGAGGCTCGGTCGGAAAGTAATCCAAAACCTCCTTCTGATCCCAAACATGATCTCCCGTCGTAATAACCGCAATACCTGCTCGCAGTAGATCAATGCTAATCTTGGGAGTAATTCCCCGCCCCGCAGCAGAATTTTCACCATTAGCGATCACAAAATCGATTTTTTCCTCTTCCCTGATACGGCCTAGATTTTCAATGACCGCTGAACGACCAGGAGCCCCAACAATATCACCAAGAAATAAAATTCTAACCATTGTAGATTTCAATTTTTGAAAGTTGCGGAACAATCCAATCAACCCCGACCGAAGAATGAAGAGCTCTCGAAACAAATCCAGCACTCACTGGCTATTTCTTCTTTTACCCCTTCTAGCCATTCTCATGGTTGCCATTTACTCAATTTACAAAACCCAATCTCCTCCACACCTCCGCACCTCTTCTATTGCCCTCGAAGAAAGTCACCCTGCCAGCCTGTCATCACTCGACAAATTCCAAGCCAAAATTTCACGAGACACTTTTTTGAAGCGACTAACAACTACCTACACCCTAGGACCTGAATGGAAAAAATGGTTTAGTTTCTCCCCCGACAACACCTCCGTGAGTTTTGATCAATACGTCCTCAAATTTTCAGAACATGACGAACCCATCCAAGGAAGTTCTTGGAACTGGAAAACAAGGGAAAACTTATCCCCTCAACGCTCACTTCCCCTCAGCGGACTTCATATCGCAATCGATCCCGGCCATATCGGAGGAAACTATGCCAGTCTCGAAGAGAGAGAATACCAATACGGCCCTACCCTGATTCGCGAAGGAAGCATGACCCTTAAAACAGGAACAATTTTAAAACATCTATTAGAAAAACAAGGCGCCACCGTTTCCCTGGTCAGATCAACCAACGAACCAGTCACACAAAAACGCCTAGAAGACTTTAGGTACCCGGTCGATTATTACAGAAAATCTGAAATCCATGCCCGTGCAAAACTCATCAATGAGGAAATTCAACCCGATTTAGTCATTTGCCTCCACTTCAACGGCAGCGCCTCGAAGACCCCAGAATCAACACAACACTTCCACATTCTACTAAACGGAACCTACACCGACAGCGAAATATCTCTTCCAGAAGTAAGACATAGGATGATCCAAAAAATCCTCTCACGATCCATCGAGCTCGAAATCCCACTTGCTAAAGCAATCGCATCAGCATTCAACCGAAAAACGAACCTCCCACCATTCCTATATTCTCCGACAGCTCCAAATGCCCAAAATTTAGGAAATCACCCCAATCTTTGGGCCCGCAACCTCCTAGCAAACAGACTCTACCAGTGCCCTGTCATATTTATGGAACCTTATGTCATGAACAGCACCCCCTTTATCGAAAGGTTCCAAAAGAACCCCACCGAAATATTCAACGAATATGCCCTCGCCGTCTCAGAAGGCATCGTTAATTACTACTCGCAGAAATGAAGAAGACCATCATCATCTTTGGTTGCGGCTACCTCGGCAATGAAATCGTCCAACAAGCCCAAGAAAACTTCAACCTCATCACAACCACCAAATCAGGTGGATCAGGACACCTAAAATGCGACCTCTCTTCCCCCCATGACGTTTCACAAATCGCAAACATCAATCGCTCTCCATCAGCTATAATTCACTGCGCCTCATCTGGACGAGGAGGACTCTCTGCCTACCAGGAAGTCTTCATCAAGGGCTGCTCCAACCTCATCTCCCTTTTCCCAAAGATCCCGATCCTGTTCACCTCGAGCACCTCAGTCTATCATCAGACCAATGGAGAAATCGTGACTGAAACTTCGTCGACAACTCCCATCCGCGAAACCTCCAGCGCCCTCCTTGAAGCCGAAAAAATCATCTCAAATGCCGGCGGAATCATCACAAGACTCGCTGGACTCTACGGCCCAAACCGAAGTGTCATCCTCAAAAGGTTCCTCGAGGGATCTGCCACCATCGAAGATAGCGGTCAGCGACATTTGAATCAGATTCACGTTCAGGACGCCGCATCAGCCATTCTCCACCTCATCAACCTTGACTCAGTCGGCACATTTAACGTCTCGGACAACACGCCCCTCTCCCAAATTGATTGCTATCGACAGCTAGCCGACCGGACAAAACTCCCCCTCCCTCCATCCGGCCCCAAAAACACCTCTCGCAAACGAGCATGGACCAACAAAAAGGTGTCCAACCAAAAACTACGCAAGACCGGTTGGACCCCTCAATACCCAGACTTCATCAGCTCTCTCGACAATCTGATGGGTCTAGCGTAGATTAATGAAATGCTGAGACTTTTCCTATTCTTTGTCTCAATCATCAGTTCATACCTGCTACTCAGAGGATGGCCCATTGGATGGCCTCTCACCTTGCGCCTTGGTCTTTCCTCTCTTGTCATTATTGGAACGATTTTCCTATGGGCACGAAACACCAACTCATCATCAACAAACACCTACAAAGGCAGACAACCACGCGCAATCGACATCCTCACCGTGATCCTCGCGTTTGCCATTGCTGAGTGCCTTCTCATCCTTGTGCTAGCGGTGACTCCTCCTATTGCGGAACAATCGGCACGCGACCTTGAAAGCTTAACAAAACGAAAAGCTACTGCCCCAAACGACCCCAGAGAAAACGAAGCCCCCAAAAAGGCGCAACCCCCGAGCACTCAAACCTCAGGAAACCAGCTAACGATGGCTAATGCTCATCTCACCCCGCCCAGAAGTGGCACGCTGATCCAATCCAACAAACCAGAAGTTTACCTCTACCCATCCTCCGCAAAAGATCTGGAACAACTCTCAAAGAATCAAGTCTACCTCAGAGCCGCTACCTTCACCGACTACTCCAAGTCTCGTTGGACCAACCCACCAACTCCACCACTCCGCTCTCACTTCACCATCGATGGCAAGGTCTTGTCCAAGCAGAAAAACCACTCTCCCCTGATCTCCTACGAGGTCTCCCATATGTCATCGATCCAAAACATGATCTACATTCCCAACTGGGTCTCTCTTGAAACCCTATCCGGAAAAAATACGGTTCTCACCGAACTCAGACCGGACACATTTCAACTAAAATCCAACCTAAGGAGAGGCAAAAATTACCGATACAAGCTCTCCTCAACTCCCGTCATTTTTGAGAACTCGAAACATCAAAACGTCTCTCCTGGAGAAACAACGAATCTTCTCCTTTTGCAACTTCCACCTAACGGCCCCCTAAGAGCACAAATTCAAAACATCGCCACCTCCTTTGGAGCAACAGGATCCCCCGCACTAGAAGCCCTCAATAATTTTTTCACTTCTAATTTCCAATATTCCCTAAAAACCGACACACCTCCCGAAGTCGATACCATTGAGCACTTTTTGACCCAGTCCCGGACAGGGTCTTGCACCCATTTTGCGTCAGCCACTGTCATGCTTGCTAGAGCTCTCGGGTTTCCAGCTCGGGTGGCTAGCGGCTGGCACGGAGGAAGACTCTACTCATCACCTCGAAACTTCATTCTCTTCCGAGGCCGAGACTCCCACGCTTGGGCAGAAATTTACACCCACGAATACGGATGGATAATTTTTGATACCGTTCCCAGCGCAGCTCTTTCCAGAAACAACACCGCGCAAATCCCCCCTCCGTCTTCGACAGACGACTTTGATCAAATGTTCACTGAACCTCTACCAACAGAAGAACCCACCACATCACTCGCGAACAAAGCTGTTCTCCCCACCCTAACGGCCGCCGCATTCTGTCTAGTAACCTTTCTCACTCTGCTCATCTTCGGAAGAAAAACCACAAACGAAAACCGTGAATCATCGACGTTGATCACAAACCACGAATCAAAAGACTACCTTCAAGCCTTTCGAAATGCCTGCAATGATCATGGACACCCCATACCTGCCGGTCGAACAATGAGAGCCCATTTAGCCACCTTCTCCCCTCCAGACCTCCTTTTAGAGTTACATGCTTATCATTACGCCGTGACCTACGGACATACCAAGCGCTGCAAAACAACCGAAAACCAGTTTATTCAACAGCTCAAAAAGTGGCGCAAAATTGCTCCGAATAACGAAAATTCATCAGCAAAAGACAAACGACCCTAAATCCTCAGAATCAACCGCCAGCCCTCGAACTCATTCATCCCCGCGCAATAGAGGCCTCCGATAAACTAAAACCAAATCTCCCAATTTTCAAAGCAACCCCAGGCTTTCTCTTGATCAATCAAAGCAAACCTCTTACCTACCCCCCAGCGTGAAGCCTTCAATGATCCTCCTCCCAATCGCCGTTGCCTTTCTAACCTCTTGTTTTGCCCAAGAAACAAAAACCTCTCACCCTACAACAACGCCGCCCAAACAAAAAGAACCCCTTGTCGTCAAACCAGCCACTCCCACCCCCCCCCTCCCCTCACAGGCAAATGCCCCCGACATTGTAGGCAAATCAGCCGTCGTAATCGACTCAATCACAGGCCGAATCATTTATCAAAAAAGCGCCCGAGAACAAAGAGCTGTCGCGAGCACCCAAAAGCTCCTGACCGCCCTTTGTGTCATTCGGGCTGGATCCCTTGAAGACGAAGTCACCATTCAATCCACCGACACCAATGTCGTCCCCGCAAAAATTTACATAAAATCAGGAGAAAAATACACCCGCCGAGCACTCCTCAAAGCCCTGATCATCAAAAGCGGCAACGATGTCGCCAAAGCTCTGGCCCGAGACGTTTCTGGGGATCAAGGCACTTTTGTAAAACTCATGAACACCACCGCCAAATCTATTGGCATGAAACAATCCAACTTCAAAAACTCACACGGCCTCACAGCCGAAGGCCAATATTCAACAGCCCTCGATATCGCCATCCTTGCCCGAGAGTGTCAAAAAATCCCCTCATTCCGCACCTGGATGAAAACCAAAGAATACAATTTTTCCTACCCCAACGACCGCAAAGACCGAAAACTCATCAATACCAACGATCTCCTTAAAAAACTAAGCTACTGCACCGGAATGAAAACAGGTTCCACAAAAGCTTCTGGCCGCTGCCTTGTATCTTCCGGAACACTCAATGGCAGATCCGTCATTGCTGTCGTTCTTGGCTCAACTGAAAAATCAATTTTTAAAGACTCCGAGGCACTTCTCAAGTGGGCTCTAGAACCCGCCAAACCAGATGCCTAACCCCCGTGATGAACTGAGCGACATCCGGGCCTCCGGCCTCTGGAGACAGCTCCGTGAGATCAAAGCAACAACTTCAACGACAATCACTGTCTCCAGACAAACCGTTGTTAACTTTTCATCCAACGACTACCTCGGTCTAGCTCACCACCCCTCTCTTAAAAAAGCCGCCCAAGAAACCATCGAAAAATTCGGATCTGGGGCCTCTGCATCCAGACTCGTTTGT
>JAHDGN010000074.1 GCA_020627645.1 Akkermansiaceae bacterium | reverse complement strand
GTTCAAAATAGTACAAGTCTAAAATTCAAAAAACTTCATTTAAAATCACACCCAATTGGTTGGGTTGGCTTGCTATTCGGTGTTTTTTCTCGTGAGGACAATGATTGCGAGAAGGATACCGATCATGCTAGTGGCGAAGATGGGTGGAAGATTAAAAGCCATGAGGAGGTAGGCTGCTGCTGCTGCAATGGCTGCGATTAGGGCGTAGGGGAGTTGAGTCGCAACGTGTGAGGTAGGAGTGCAGCCTGCTGAGAGGGAGGAAACGATCGTGGTGTCGGAGAATGGGCTACAGTGGTCTCCGAAGACGGCTCCCCCAAAGACAGCGCCAATGGTCATGGTGATGAGGTTGATGAGTTCTTCTTGGGGAAGTTCAGTCCCCAGGGTGAGGGCGAGAGGGAGGGCGATGGGCATCAGTAGACCGAAGGTTCCCCAGGAGGTTCCAGTGAGGAAGGACATGATTGCTGCGATAAGGAAGATGGCGAGGGGGATGGTCATGGGGGAAAGATTTTGGCCAAGAAGCTGCTTAATGAGATCGGCTGTGCCTAGGGCGTTGAAGATGCTGCCGAGAGTCCAGGCGCAGATGAGGATGATGAGGGCTGGGAGGAGAGAGGCGGCGCCATCGAGCATGTGTTTTGGGGCTTCGTGTTTTTGAGCTTTGGGGAAGCAGATCCAGGCGGCGGCTAGTGCGACGAATCCGGAAGCGGTCATGGCGTATGGAACGCCATCTGACTTGAAGGCGTTGCTCCATGACCATTGAGGGCCATCTTGCCAGAGATAAATAAAGCAGGGGAGAGTGGTGACGAGAATGGCCAGTGGGATGAGGGCAAGGAGAGGAGAATGACTGGGTTGGGTGGTGGTGGAATCTATGGTTGTGACTGGTTTGGCGTTTTTCATCGGGCCAGGGTGCCATGATTTGTAGATGACAAGGGGGATGAGGATGAGGCTGAGGAGGCAGTAGGGGTTGGCTGGAATTGACTGGAAGAAGAGAGAGGCTGGTTCGACCTCGAACGGAGCTTCGGTGAGGCTGGTTTTGATGATGGAGAGTTGAGAGGCGATCCAGGTTGAGATGAAAGCGACGCAAGCGACGGTCGAGCTTGTTGAATCGATGAGATAGGCAAGGAATTGGCGAGAAATTTTGAGAGCGTCGACGAGTGGGCGTGCGACACGTCCGAGGAGAACGGCATTGGCTAGACCGTCGAAGAAGCAGAGCAGGCCGAGTCCGTAGACTCCAAAGAGTAGTTTCTTTTGGGGGTTGTTGCTTTTTTTGTTGAGCAAAGAATTGAGGATGGCGGTGAAACCTCCACTTTTTTCGAGGAGGGTGGCAAAGGCTCCGAGGGTGAGAGTGAAGATGATGGCAGCAAGATTCCAGGGACTCGATCCGATGGCCGGAAAGAAATGATGATTGAAGAGAGTTCGGGCGGCTTCAAGCGGGTTGGGCCAGGTTAGAATGATGGATCCGGCTATGATAGCGGCAATGAGAGAGATGGCAGCTTGCCGCGTGATAAGAATGAGGATGAGGGCAATGATTGGTGGTATCAGAGGAAGTAATTGAGGGAGGTATGAAGTTAGGTTGATCAGAATTTCCACGGGATGACATTAAATGTTGGTGATCATTCGGCGAGTGGGATTTTTGGGGAATAAAAAAGGCGACTCTGGAAAGTCGCCTTTTGGTTACGGTGGATTTGGAGGGAGGTTATTCTGCGGGTTCGTTTTCGGCGAAATTTTTGAGGAGCTCGTCGTGTTTTTCTCTTTCCCTTTGGGCATATCCTTGGACGTTGTCGTCAGCTCCGTTGTTTTCGTAGCTTAAAAGAATGCGGTTGGCCCATTTTGTTGGGATTTTGATGACGGAGTTGATTACCTTTCTCTGCTCGTTTTTGTTGTTGGCGAATTTTGCGAGATCTCCCCAAAGAGTTTCTTGGTCCTCCGGGCTAATTTTTGGTCCTTTGGTCAAAAAACTGTGCATGGAGTCAAAGCCTGCTCGACGAAGTCTCGGTTGGTCGGAAAAGTTCTTCGTGTATTCTAGTAGGTCTTCAAATCTGGAGTCATCGGGCCAATTGCCAAGGGCATTCAGTGCGGCAGCTTGAAGGATGGAGTTGTTGGATTCTCGGATCACCTTTTCCAGGAATGTGGCCGAAGATCCACCTCCGCTCGCTCCAACAATCCGAAGAGCTGCGGCTTTTGCTGAATCATCGATGGCATTTTTGCTGGCATTGATGGCGACGTTACTGAAGCTAGATGGGTTCGGTGATTTTTTGATGACCTGAGCAAGGGAGAGAGAAGCTTGATTGCGAACCCCAGCATCTTCAGAGGTGGTGACGATGGCCATTAGATCACCAAAATTGCTTGGGCTTGCCATTTTTCCGGCTGCTTTTAGGGCTGCGGTTTTCCCTCTTGGCGAGTTTTCCTTGTTCTTAATGAAATCGATTAAGTGGGGGACGACTTCGGAGGGGTTGTCTTTATTCGCACGGTGGTGGACGACAGCTACGATAAGGCGTTCGGAAAGTTCGTCACCAATATATTCGCTTCTAATATACTGGGTGACCTGTGATGAAACATTTGAGCCATCGATCGATTTTCCGGTTCGAAGTTTGTGGAGGAAAGTTGTCCGTTGTCCATCGGAGAAGGTGTCTGTGCTTGAGAGAAGGTCGAGGATGATTTTGGTTTTTTCTTGGGTTAGTGGAAAGTCATCGCCTTGGTGCTGAGAGATTTCCTCAATTACTTTATTGACTTTTCTATCTCCCATTTTGCCGGCGAGGACTACGCCGGCAATAATCAGCCCAACGATCAGGATAGAAGCTAGGACCATCGTGGCTGCTGGCGAAAGACCTTTTTTCTTTGGTGCTGGTTGAAAGCCTCCCTGGGTCTGCGAGCCGTAGGGTTGGGTTGCCCCTAATGGTTGAGAAGCTTCAGCCTGCTGGGGCATGCCGATCTGTTGAGGCATTCCAGGTTGTTGATAGGCTCCAGGTTGCTGGGGAAGGTTTTGCTGGGGTGGCAGTCCTTGAGGTTGATGTGCAGGGGTAAATTGTTGGGGGGCGCCGTGCTGTTGAGTAGAAACTCCTGCGAGTGGGACGGTGACTTGAGGGTCTGGCTGTTGATTTAAGTTAGCTCCAGCAAGTGGGACGGTAACCTGGGGCTCTACCACTGGGGTATTTTGAAGGGCCGGTTGGATGGACTGGGTGGCTGCTTGTTGTGTTGGGGCAGAAGTGTTTGGAATTGCTCCTGTGACGAGTGGAGCTTGAGCTGGAGAGGTTGATGGTGGAGCTGCTTGTTGCTGTTGGTATGGGTTTGGGGCGGGGTTTGTTTGTGGGATTTGTTGTGAGGTGGCGGGGCCAGAGGCGGCTGGTTGTTGGGGTTCTTGTTCAGGGATGATGAATTTTGGTTTCCCTGCTTGAGTGGCCGCGGCTGAAGATTGAAGTTGTTGAGCTGCATCTTGGACAGTTTGTGCGGTCAGTAGGCCACTTCCTTGGGGAGCTCCTGCAACATGTTGGTTTGGGGGTTGGACAGCGGTTGGGTTGGATTCGTTCATGAGGAAATTTTGAAGAGATTGCTTCGCTTCTGGCGGACGTTGATCCATTTGTCGAGAGATATGCCACATGACCCAATCACATAGCCATTGGGGAAGATCTGGTCTGACTTGGGAAAGGTGGGTGACTTGGTTTTGAAGGTGGGCGGTCATGACTCCTGGGGCTGTCTCGGAGTCAAAAGGGTATTTCCCTGCAAGGCAGTAATAGTAGACGCAACCGATGGAATACATATCGGTACGTTTGTCGAGTGGAGTGCGCTCGAATTGTTCGGGGGCCATGAAGTGGATGGATCCAAAAACGGCGTCTCCGTGGTCAATGGTCTGGAGAGAAGGAGTGGCGGAAAATTTGGCGAGTCCAAAATCAAGGAGTTTGACGTGAAATTTTCCGCTCGCTGAGTGGGAAACCATGATGTTGGTCGGCTTAATGTCTCGGTGAACGAGATCGAGGTCTTGAGCGGCAATGAGGGCTTCTTGCGATTGTACGGCAACGGTACGAAAGTCGTCATAAGACAGAGGTCCTTTTTCAATCAGTTCATCGATTGTTTCGCCTTCGACCAATTCCATGACAACGAAGGGGCCTTCCTCGTCGACACCTGCGTCGTAGATGGTGATGATGTGGGGGTGCTGAAGAGCACACAGAGCGTTCGCTTCTTTAAGCATGGCTTCGGTGGCTTCTTCTTGGTTTTCGTATCCGCCTTCGGGCAGAACTCGCTTAATGGCGACTTCGCGATTGAGGTTGCGATCTCGTGCACGATAGACGGCGCCAACGCCTCCTTGTCCAATTTTTCCTCTGATTTCGTACCGTTCTTCAGCCATAGGGATTATGTTCCAGTCTTTCTGATGGGCGGCAGGAATCAAGTTACTTATCGATAAATCATCGAAGATATTGCTGAAAGGGCTGTTTTTTTGGAGAGATTAGGGGTTCGAGAGGTTTTTTGAGGCAAGATTGAGGATGTCCTGCGGGGATTTCCGAGATTGGATCAGAGCTTTGATGGAAAGAGAGTCATGCCGTTTCGCGAGGCGTTTCCCATGATTGTCTAGAACAAGAGGGTGATGAAGGTATTTTGGTTGGGGAAGTTGAAGGAGGGTTTGGAGTAGTCGATGGACGTGAGTGGAAGGGAGAAGGTCGTTACCTCGGGTGATGTGGGTGATCTTTTGGTGGGCATCGTCGACCGTCACAGCGAGGTGGTATGAAGTGGCGATGTCTTTTCGAGCGAGAATGATGTCGCCCAGGAGGTGTGGGTTGACTTCGATTGTTCCATAAATTTTGTCCGAGAATGTCAGAGGGCCGGTGACTTTTGAGGCTTTCTTTGTGTCAAGGCGCCAGGATGGCTCGGTTTTGTGCGAAGGGGATCTTGTTTTGTCGCGGCACGTTCCCGGATAAAGGGGGCCTTCGGGGCCGTGGGGGGCATTGGAGAGATTCTGAAGTTCGGCTTGGATTTGTTTACGGGTGCAGGTGCATGGATAGACGACGCCGAGATCTTGAAGCTGTTGGAGGGCTTTCTGGTAGTAAGGTAGGCGATCGAGCTGTTTGATGGGTGTTAGGTCTGAGTAAATCTCTAGGTAGGCTAGGTCATCTAGTGCTGATTGGTAAAATTCAGGGCGGACGCGTGTGTGGTCTATATCTTCGAAACGAATAAGGAAAGTTCCGTTGTTTTCTTTCGCCATCTGGTGGGCCAGGTGGGCTGACCAGGCGTGACCAAGATGGAGAAGTCCGGTGGGGCTGGGGGCGAAGCGAGTAATCATATGAGAGGGGTGGTTGGAATTGGTCATGTTTAAGTTGGGAGAGATTTTGGAAGCTTGGTGGGAGTGGTTGGAGAGAAGGTGATGAACCTTATTCGATAGTAAATTTGATTAAGTTGGCTTTATCAAATCTTGTTTCGAGTCGCGTATTTTTTCCGGTTGATTTCGTTTAAAATCAGTGCGATCTTAGTGGATTTTTAGGGTCAAGGGTTGAAGAATATGCCTTTCTAGTGTTATTCTGTGGGGTGAAATCTACTTTTTTACTAGCCCTCTCCTTATTAATTTCAACCCAGATTCTTCATGGTGATCTGGTTATTAATGAGTTAATGGCTTCTAATACTCGTTCAACTCCAGATATTACCGATTTTGAAGATTACCCGGATTGGATTGAGCTGCATAATCGTGGAAACACTCCAATTTCTCTGGCTCATCACTTTCTTAGCGATGATCCTGAAAATATCCTGAAGTGGGGGTTCGCATCTGATGCGGTGATTCAGCCTGGAGAATATCTGGTGGTGTTTGCTGATGGAAATGATTCACCACAAGGACAAACGCATCGCAGAGATTATTGGCCATTTCATCCCTTTGTTGCCGAGCATCATCATACAAACTTTTCTTTGTCTTCCTCTGGTGAGTCCGTGATTCTCTCGAGATCAACGCCTAGAGATAGTCAGTTGATCACGCCTGGGTCTGTCTGGAAATATCTTGATGATGGTTCAGATCAGGGTGAGGCATGGAGGGCTTCTGCGTTTGATGACTCTGCTTGGAGTTCGGGTCCTGCACCTCTGGGTTACAATGACGATGAGGTGACACAGATTCAATACGGGCTCGATTGGGATCGACACGTGACTTCTTATTTTAGGCATCAATTTCTTGTTGGCGATACTTCGGCGTTACCTAGAGAGTTGTTGTTGCGGGCTCAGATTGATGATGGTGCTATTTTCTATCTAAATGGAACGGAAGTCGGTCGGTTTAATCTAGCAAGCGAAGGAGTTGATTTCGATACGACTGCTCAAGTTCCGATGACTCAGAATCTCGAGGAAATTTGGCGGGAGTTTCAAGTTCCTAGTTCGGCTTTTGTCGAGGGGGTGAATGTCTTAGCGGTAGAGGTGCATCAGATTAATCGAACTTCGGTTGATATGCGTCTCGATGTTGAATTGAGTGCGACGGTTTATGAAAATCCGGTTCAGCTTGATTCTGTGACCTATGGGCAGCAGGTGACCGACGTCTCTCTAGGGAGGGATCCAAGTCGTCCGGAGGTATGGGTTCAATTTGCGACCTCTACTGCTGGGGGTGCAAATGCTGGCTCGCAAGTGACCAATTTAAGAGAAGCTTCTGATCCAGTGATGATTTCTCCTCGGGGAGGGATCTTTACCCAAAATCAGACGGTACAGCTTTTAGGTCAGGGCTCGATTCACTATACGCTCGACGGTCGTGAACCTTCACCTTCGGATCCGATCTATGCATCTCCTTTGCAGTTGAATGGGTCGACCGTTGTTCGGGCGAGGATTTTTGAGGATGGAAAAGTGCCGGGTCCTATTTCTACGGCGACCTACCTGATCCGGGAGGATCTTAGCTCAGAAGTTCCGGTGCTATCGATTGTGGCCGACCCTGCAACCCTCTTTGATGATCAGATCGGCATTTATTACAACCAGCACGAGCCTGTGATTCGTGCAGGGCCAGCGGTTTATAAAGGGAAGGATGCTCCTGGTCATTTGGAATTTTTTCCAGAAGATGGGACTGAGGGGTTTTCTGTTAATGGTGCTTTCCGAATCGGAGGAGAGAATAACTGGGCTGATCATTTTCAGCGGGCGTTTAATTTTTCTCTTCGAGGGAAGTACGGTGATGATGAGATTAACTACCCGATTTTTCCAGGAAGTGATGTGCAGACCTTTACGGCTCTGACCATTCGAGAGGGAGGAGATGACTACGCAAAGGCGAGAATGACGGATGCGGCGTTTGATCGGATTGCGGAAGGATTTTTAAATGTGGAGACCAACCAATCAAGGGCGACAGAGGTCTATGTGAATGGTAGGTATTGGGGGCATTATAACATGAGGGATCGATGGGATGATCGTTGGTTTTTCCAAAAGTATGGTGTCGATGATGGTCAGTATGATCGAGTGGTTTTTCATTCCCATAATGATAATACGGTGACGGTTGAGAGTGGAAGTGATGTTGAGTGGTATGAGTTTTATGAGTTCATTGAAACTAGCAACCTTTCTGATCCTTTGGTGTGGGGGAAAATAGAATCGCAGATGGATGTTGATAGCTTTATTGATTTTGTCGTCGCAGAATCATGGGGTGGTAATACGAGTTGGGCTGGGAACCGTGAGGTTTGGAAGCCTCACCGTAGGGGTGGAAAGTGGAGGTGGATGATTCCAGATATGGATCGAACGTTCGGTTCGACAAGCCCGATCTTTCAACAGATGGCAAACTGGGAGCAGATGTTGAAATATCTCAGGAATAATCAGGTCTTTGTGGCTCGATTGGCTCAGAGGTATTCTGCTCACCTTGAAACCACTCTCTCAGAAGGTCGTGTGATCCCTATTATTGATCAGATGGGTTCAGAGATTAGACCCACCATTCAGCGGACATTTGATCGGTGGGGGAATACTCAAAATCCGCAGGGTTATGAAGAAGCGTTGGAGAGTATGCGCGAATATGTTCGGGGTCGAGATGACGAGATGAGGATTCAGATGCGGAGCATCTTTGGTCTTGCTGATCCAGTTTCGGTCAACTTGGCGGTTACTGGACAGGGAGTCATTCAAGTCGCTGGGGTGGAAGTTTCATCTTCTTCTCTCAGGCTTTTTCCGGGCTTGGCAACTACGTTTACTGCGGTGCCGGCTCCTGGATATGGGTTTGTTGGTTGGGGGAATGGCTCTTCGGAGTCGAGCATTGAGTTAACTCCTCAGAGCGGAACAACGGTCAGTGCGGTGTTTGCTCAAACGGGAACATCACCTCTGGCAGGAACTCTTGGAAGTAGTTTTTCTTTGCTTGCGAATACCACCTATGACGTTTCTGGGGATTTGATCGTGCCTGCGGGAATGACTTTGACGATTCCGGAAGGTGTTCGGTTGAGAATGGATCCAGGAGTTAATATTCGGGTAATGGGAAGGTTGGTTGTTTCTGGAACCTCAGCTGCTCCCGTGATGATTTCGTCACGTGTGGGAGAGACTTGGGGGGGGCTTTCTTTTGAAAATCCTGATGCGGTGTCTGTTTTGGAATACTTGACAGTTAGAGATAGCACGCGAGGAAAGGATCCTCTTGTGTATCCGTCATCGATTTCAGGTTTGAATGCCACGCTTGAGATTTCCAATCTTGATATCAGAGGGGAGAGAGGCCCTCTATTTTTTAGAGGGGGTTCGTTGACGCTGCGTGATTCACTGATCGATATTCCAATTACTGGGGATGGGATTAACGTGAAGCAGGGGGCAGCGATCACCGAGGGGTGTACGTTTACGGGGAATGGCTCTCCTGATACTGATGCGATCGACTATGACGGTGTTGTTGATGGCGTGATTCGCAATTGTCGGATCTATAATTTTGTTGGGTTCAATAGCGATGGCATCGATACTGGTGAGCAATGTAGGAATTGTCTCATTGAAGGTAACACCATTTATTTTTGTTCAGACAAGGGAATTTCGGTTGGGCAGTCTTCTGAAGTGATCGTCCGACAGAATATCATTGTGGGATCGTCGCAAGGAATCGGTATTAAAGATACGGGGTCAACGGCTACGATTGACCAGAATACAATTGTGAATTGTGTAGAGGGAGTGAGTGTTTTTGAGAAGAATTTTGGTTCTGGAGGAGGGATTGCCGCTATTTCAAATACGATTTTTTCTGGTTGTGAGAAGCCGGTTTCCCAAGATGGCTTGTCAACTTTGAGTGTTGTTTATTCTCTTTCTGATACGGTTCCATTGGTTGGGGCTAATAACCTAGTGGCTCACCCTCAATTTGTGGATGCTGGGCGCCTTGATTTTGAGCTTTTGTCTAGTTCTCCGGCAATTGATGCGGGGGATCCGGCGCATGAACTTGATCCTGACAATACGAGGGCTGACATCGGTGCGACCTATCAATTCAATCCTGATGATTACCCGTTTTTGGTCGGAGATATTGTCGTGATCAATGAGGTTTTGACTCATTCTTCGGTGGGAGGCGATTGGATTGAACTCCACAATCGAGGAACGATTCCGGTCGATCTCTCAGGGTGGTTTCTTAGTGATGATGGGACTGATCTTGGAAAGTATCGGATCGCTGATGGGACGACGATTGGGCCGGGTGAATTTCTTGTTTTCACTGAGGAAGACCACTTTGGGGCTAACTCTGTTGATTCGGGTAGGGTTGAGGCGTTCGCTCTTAGTGCGACAGGGGAGACGTTACATCTGACAGGGGCTAACAATTACCACTTTCGCCAATCATATCCTTCGTCAGAACAGGGGCGAACAATAGGGGTTCATGACCCAACAGGTTCAGGCGAATTCGAATTTGTGAGACTGGCTTCTGCAACTCCAGGCGCAGCAAATAGTGAGCCGGTGGTGGGGCCGATTATTATTTCGGAGATCATGTATGCTCCGGCTGGAGATTCGGCGGCAGAGTATATTGAGCTGACGAATATTTCGAGTTCGACGGTGATGCTTTTTGATGAGGCTCAGGGGCTTCCTTGGAAGATCACTGATGGGATTGAGTTTACCTTTCCAACATCACCTCTTTCCTTGGCTCCTCAACAACAATTGATCCTGACTCGTAATGAGGCTTCTTTCCGGTCTTTGTTTTCGCCTCCGGCAAATACGGTGGTTCTGCAATGGGTGAGTGGGAAATTATCAAATGGAGGTGAAAAAGTTGAGATTAGCCAACCAGGATTGACTGATTCGGCCGGAGTGGTGACCTATATTCCGATTGATCAGGTGGGTTATGATGATGAAGCCCCTTGGGACCCTTTGGCGGATGGGACAGGTCGTTCTCTTCAGCGAATCGATCCATTGGTTGATGGATCTGCTCCAGGAAATTGGGCAGCGATTGCTCCGACTCCTGGTGCTTTGAATGAAGTTGCTTCGAGTTTTGCGGAATGGGCTGCTCAAAATGGAGTCTTGGATCCCAATGACGACCCGGATGGTGATGGATATAGTAATCTTTTTGAGTATGCGACTGATTCGGATCCTCGATCACCTGGTGTATTTTCGGGTTTGGTTTTGAATTTCTCGGGTGCGAACTCTCAAGTCTCTTTTCCGGCGAGCTATGCAAAAGCTGATGTCGCCGTGGTGCTGGAATCTTCGGTGGATCTTCAATCATGGACCGAGCTTCCTACTCAGGATGTTGGTGGGCTCATGAGGTCGACAAATTCTCTCATAGCTGAAAGATATTTTAGGCTGCGGGTGGAGCAGAGAAGTGGTCAGTAATTTAGATTGGGTTGTGACTCGGGGAAAGAGACGACGGGTGTTATTCCTGATGAGTTTGTGGGGCAATGGGTTTTTGATGGCGATGCTGCGGAGTTAGGGATTCGTGCGATGGAGATTTCAGCGGGTGAAAAGGCAGAATTGCAGTCTACATTTGTTGATGTTGCGCGAGGAAGTAAGATGTCGGTCGCTAAGGATGGAAGGGTCGTATTCGATAGGGGGTTTCCGGCGGATCTGATTCGTCTATCGGTGGTTGAGGTTCGAGATGATGAGGTTGTTTTCATGACCACCAATTCGGCGAACAAAGGTTCGACACAGTACACTTTGAATCGAATTGAGAATGGTCTGTGGCTATCGAGATTGTTGGATGAGTCTTTTAAGGTGGTGGAGGTGGTTCCTGGGGACTATTGGCGACCTGTGATCGTTGGGCGGGAGCTAAGGTGAGGTGGCACTTCCTAAGAACAAGAGTTTATTTGTCGTTCTTTTTACATGGGTCGATGGAAGATAGTGGCAGGGTGGATATTTATTGGGGGGATTGGATTTTTTCTTTCAGCTTGTGAGGAGGGTAAGGTCGAGATTGTCAATAAAGAGGAGCTTCGGGTGAGGCGATTCGGAGACCATGGTCATTTTCTGCGCAGGGCACATCGAATTGAAATATATTCAACGGCTTCGACTGGACCTTCTGTTCAGCCTTCAAAGCTTCCAGGTGATGTTAACCCGACTTTCGCTATTCGCGGCCCCAATCCGCTAATTTCGGCACATCAAG